>JAJCXS010000178.1 GCA_029263335.1 Acidobacteriota bacterium
ATGGACGGGGCCGGCGAAGCTGTCGCGCCGGCCTCGGCCTCGGCGTCAGCGACCGCCGTTGCCGCCGAAGAGGCAGGCCCGGAGGAGGAAGAACATGCCGAGCCGCACGGTCCGCGGCCGACCGATGTCGTCCTGACGCTACTGGTTCGCTTCGCGGGCGATGACCCGCTCCCCGGGATAACGGTCGATGTGGTGAAAACCGACAAGGACGACCAGCCCAGTCCACCCGTCCTGCAGTGGATCGATACCTCCGAGATGTCCGACGGCGACGTTCTCCAAGTCGAATTGGAGTTGGAGGACATGGAGTACGAAGACGGCGACGCCTTTAGCGTGCTGCTGGCCTCGACCGTCCCTGCAGACGCCAGGAGCAACTATCGCGAATACGCCGAGGCGGGGCGCTGAGAAAGCGACATCGCCACGGGCGGTTAGATTAGGCGTGCAGATGCGGCACCAACGCGTTAACGACTGAGAAGGAACGGCGAATGAACGAGTTGTTTTGGACGAGGATTCCGGTTCTCGACATCCCCGTGGTTGTCGTGGTTGGCTTGGTCGGCTTGTGGCTGTTGCTGCGCAACCGGGCTACCAAGGAGGCCTCTGACGGCGGCTTCGACGCCATGGTCGGTACGGGCCAGCCGGTGGTCCTCGAGTTCTTCAGCAACACATGAATGCCGTGCCTCGCGGCCAAACCCATCGTTGATGGGATCGAGAGAGACCTCCGAGGACGAGCGCAGGTTGTCCGCCTCAACGCGCTCAGCAGCATCGGGAACGAGCTGGCTGCTCGCTACGAGGTCAGAGGACTGCCGACAACGCTGGTGCTCGATGGCGGTGGCGAGATCGTGCACCGGGTCACCGGTTTGCCGAAGCGCAAGACGGTTGTGGCACACGCCACGGGGGCGTAGATTCGAAGGTCAATTCGCGCCGCGGACCGGGGCAAACATCCCTGCCAGATATAGCAGTAACCCTACGGTCAGGATTGCGAGTGTTGGCTCCGCCGCCAGTAGATCGGTAACACCACCCATGCTGGTGCCGAGGCGTATCGAGGCCAGATCGAGCGCCGCCTCGTCCGCAATCAGCCGGTAGGTCTCGGCGCCGGTGGCGATGACCACTCCGGCTATCGCTGCTACCCATGACCACTGATCAAGCCGGCTGGCGAGCGAGGCCCGCGGTGTCTCGATCGTGCCGCGCGCGCGTTCCTCATCGAGTTGGGCAATGCGGGCGGTGATCGCTGCGGTCAGCCCTGGCGGCTCTTCTGGTTCCGGCAGGTGCGTGAAGTCAGCGTGAATCGTCATGCGTCTTCCTCCTGGTGCCCGGCGAAGCCCGGCTCCGTCTTCAGTGCAGTGCGTAGCGTCCGGCGGGCGCGAAACAAGAGCGTCTTCACCGTGCCGCTGGTGACGCCGAGCGCATGGGCGACTTCCCTTACCTTCATGCCCTGACGGTAGTAGAGAGCCACCGCCACGCGCTGCCCTGACGGCAATGCCGCAACCGCTTGCCACAGCTGGCGGTCGCGCTCGCCGACGATGAACTTGTCGACCGGATCTGCCGTCGGACCGTGGTCACGCTCCGGCTCTATCGGTGTTCCCTCGCGTGTGCGCACCCTGGTGTCGCGGCGCAGCCAGTTCTGCGCCAGCCGTACGGCGATCGTAGCGAGCCACGGGTAGAAGGGGCGGGACTCGTCGTACATGTCGAGGCGCGTGAAGGCGCGCACGAAAGCGTCCTGGGTGACCTCCTCGGCGCCTTCGGGGCTGCGAACGACCATCAGCGACAGGCCGAATAAGCGTCTTTGGTACAGCTTCAACAACTGGCCGAAGGCTTCGCGATCACCGTTTCGGACGGCAACAACCGCGGCCCGTACCGCGTCGGCTTCGGGGATCTCAGCCGCGGTGGGCGGGGAACGCTCTGCCCCGTTCTGGTCGTCCAAATCGTCTGGGTCGACCAGACTCAAGTGCTGGGTTGGTCGGCGTCGTCAACAAGGCCCAGGCCCATCTCCGCCCAGACGATCTTCCGGGCTCCGTAGAACAGCGGCAGGACGCCGATGAGAATGAGTGGCGGGAACAGGAGGCCGAGAAGACAGATGACCATTCCCTTGAGCGCGAGATCGACCGCGTCACGCTTCTCTGCGTCGGTGCGCGCGACCGCTCTGAGGTAGGCGCCGAACGACGCATAGCCCCATCGCTTGGCGCGGCGCTGGGACCTGCGCAAGAGCATGATGGCGGCGACGACGAGAAGAGTGCCGATCGCGAGGATGGGAACCCAGAGCAAGAAGGCCATGGTGATGTTCATTCGATAACTCCGTTTCTTCAGGGCGCTGAGGGGCTGACGCGGCGCGGCCGCCCAGTCTCTATCGGATATACAACGCCAACATCGATACGGTTGACAGAGGATGCGAAGAAACAGCGTCGCTGCCATGGGCCGTGCGCGTGTCTGGATCGGCGGAGCTACAAGGGCCTAGTCGGGGCCTGTTTCTCCCCGCTCGGCCATGCGCTGGTACAGCCAGCCACCAAGATAGAGGCTGCAGCCCAGGACGATGAGGATCACCACACGTACCAGGGTCGGGCTGCCGTCGAGATCGTACAGCAGCACCTTCAGCGATGAGGCGAAGAAGATCAGCAGCGACGAGCGTCCGACGACACGGTCGCCCGCGCGCAGGGCGATGACGAGCAGCGCGATTGCCAGCACCGCCCAGGCCGTCGAAACGGCCAGCGCGGACGTGAACGCCTTGACGATGGCCACCATCAGGGCGATATGGCCCGCGTAGAGCAGCATGGGCGGGCGCGGGTGCCGGCCGAGATCTCGATGGGCGCGCGTTGCACCGACGTAGAGGAACGCCGCGTAGACGAACAGCCCCCCTACCGGAAAGGCGACATCGGCCTGGCCGCCGTCGCTGGCGGCCAGTTGCATCAATCCAACAGTGAACATCAGGCCGCCCACCAATCGCAAGGGCGTCAACACGGCCGGCTGTGCTCTTGCCAGCGGCTTCAGCCCGATCGCCAGGCCCGGCAGCAGTAGCACGCCCCATGCGAAGTAGCGCTCCGGCAGCAGCTCGAGCAGCAGCACATGGGTGGTCACCACCGACGCGTAGGCGCTTACCACTATGGCGCCGAAGCCGCCGCGGCCGGCAGCGCCCATCGTGGCCCGGGCCCACACCAGCAGCAATGCCAGGATGACGACACTACCGAGGGCGATGAACGGCGCCAGGGAGGGCGCATGCTCCTTCAGTAGTGCGTACTCCAGGCCGTAGAAGACGAACAGCGCCGCACCGTGCGTGAAGGCATCGAGGCGGCGTAGCGGCGTGCCGTGGCGAGTCGAGAAGACGGCGGCGGTGGTCGCGAACAACAGAAATTGGAAGAACTGGTAGCTGGCAGCCGGGACCCATGCATCCGCAGCCGCGGACATTCGCCACGCGATGTCGAAGCCCATCAACGAGAACCACAGAGCCAGTACATAGATGGTGCGCTCGGCCGCCTGCAGCGATAGCCAGGAAAACAGTAGCCCCCACGCCGCGAAGTAAACGATCAACTCGATCGCTGACGAAGAGCGGCTCGGCAGCAGGATGGGGAGCAAGTAGGTGCCGATCACCGCGAACAGCGCGTAGATGTCGCTGTTGAAGTGGCGCTGCAGCCAGACCGCGGCGAGCGTGGTAGCGCCCACTCCAGCTACCACCATGCCGGGACCGATCATCGCGTAGTACAGATCGGCGGCGTACACGGTGAGGTAGAGGATGACGACGCCGAAAGCCGGCAGGTAGGCGGCGTAGTCACGGTCCTGCCGCGCCAGACTGAGGCCGCCGGCGATCAGACCGATACCGCCGAGCAGCGCTAGCCCCACTTGGCGCTCGGGCGTCAGCCAACCGAAATCGTAGACCAGCTTCAGGAAGTACACGGCCGCGAGCACGAACGCGACACCCGCGCCGGACGCCATGACACCGGTGACACTGACACTCCAACCCTTGGCAGACGGTGGCGAGGGCGGGGCGGGCTCCGCGACGGCTGTTCGCGCCTCGACGGCCGCGGTGCCAGGTGTTTCCGGTACCGGCAGCCGTGCCTCGATCGCGGAAAGCCGAGCCTCGATTCGCGCCAGACGCTCTGGCGTCGATCCGTCCGTCTGTGTCATCGCCCCAACCTCCTGCAGATCTTGCTCAGTCGCCGGGCTCCTGACCCGGGGCCTCGTCCGGCGTTTCGATGGCAGGTTACTCGGCCGGCTCGCGGAACTCCTCCAGGTGCTCAGCCTTCCATTGCATCGCCATGTGGATGCGCGCCCGGCCGCTGGGGTGATCGAAGAAGAGGAACTCCTCGATGGGACCAGGGTCGAGCTTGCGGTACTCGCTTAGCTTCACGGCGGTCGAGGCAAAGCCGTCTGGCTCGCGCGCGGCATTGAGGCCGAAGATGTCGGCTTCGGCCTCGTTGACTCGGATGAAGGTATTGGTGACGGGCGTCAGGACGAACGAGAACACCGACATCAGCAGAATGAGCAGCGGCAGGCCGGCGGGATCAGCGATGCCACGAACGCCCCACCCGGATCCCCAGCGCGCCAGCGCCCGGTCGAAGGTGAACCTCAGGAAGCCAAAGGCAGCGAGCACGACGAGGATGAAGAACATCAAGCCTTCATACACGTGGTTCAGCACGTAGTGGCCGAGTTCGTGGCCCATGACCGCCTTGATCTCCGGTATGGAGCTGCGATTCAGCAGGTTGTCATTGAGGCTCACGCGCATGGTTCCGAGGATGCCGCTCACGTTGGCGCTGATGCGTGTGCTCTGAACCGAAGCGTCGAACACGTAGATGTTGTCCACCGGCACGCCGTTGGCGCGCGCCATCGCGAGGACCGGATCACGAACCTCGGGTTGATCCACGGGCGTATAGGTGTTGAACAGCGGCGCGATATACACGGGTGCCAAGAGCATTGCGATGAGCAGGAACGCGATCGCGACAGTGCTGCCCCACAGCCACCACGTGCGGGGTGCCCTCCGAAACACACCGTATAGCGCCATCAAAAGTAGCGGGAGGATCGCCAGGCCCAGGGCCAGGCCGATGAGCTGTTGCCCGAACCAGGGCCCGAACGTCTGGTTGGCGAGTTCATACTGGTGCTCGCGGAAGAACCCCGTGTACCACGCGCGCGGGAAGTCGAGCACGGCGGTGAGCAGTACAAACTGAAGGGCGTAGAGTGCGGTTCTCAAGGGCGTCTTGGAAGTGATCTTCTCTGCCAGGTCGCGCATGCGCGCCGACCAGCCCAGGCCGAGCAGTAGCCACATCTCTACTGCCCCATAGAGGAAGCCCCACAGGATCAACCAGTAGCCACCCTCGAAATAAGCATCCGAGTTCGCCTTTTGCTCTGGCGTCAGTTGCGACAGGTACGCGTCGGTGGCCGTCGCGATATCGAACGGTTCCTGAGCGCTCGCGGCAAGCGGCAGGAGCGCGACGAGGATCAGTGCCCAGACCAGACGCTGCTTCACGAGAGTCTCCATGATCAGGTCCTAGCCGCGGCCCAAACCAGACAGGCCCAGCCGGCCAGAAAGGCTACACCGCCCAGGGGAGTGATCGCACCGAGCCAACGCACTCCGGTGAGGCTGAGGGCGTAGAGGCTGCCGGAGAACAGGACGGTCCCGGCCACGAACAGCCAGCCCGACGCCGACGTCGCGGCTCCAGGCCAGCGCGTGGTAGCCCAGGCCACCGCTAGCAGAGCCAGGGCGTGGTAGATCTGATAGCGGGACGCTGTCTCGAAGGTGGCCAGTCGATCCACCGGCAGGCGGCCGGCCAGCCCGTGGGCTCCGAAGGCTCCTGCGGCCACAGCGATGAGCGCCGAGGCGGCGCCCAGTGCAAAGAAGATCTTGTCCATGCCTGTCTCCGGTGGCCGATGCGCAGCTGGGGTTTTCGGTAGCGTGTGATTCTAGCGTCAATCCCGGCTTTCGCGGCCAAGCGAGACTAGCTTTCCGACCATTCAGACGAAGTCGGGGTCGACGATCGTTCCGTCGAACAGGTTCACCGACCTGCGGGCCACCTCGCTCCAGCGGGGGTCGTGTGAGACCAGGCAGATGGTCGCGCCTTCGTCATGCAGCTCGCTGAGCATTTCGATCACCACGGCGGCCTGCTCTGAGTTGAGATTGCCGGTCGGCTCATCGGCCAACAGGATCTCGGGGCGACCGACCACCGCGCGCGCCACCGCAACCCTTTGCTGATGTCCGCCCGATAGCTCGCTGGGATGGCGGTCGGCGAATTCGGCCAGGTTGAAGCGGCTCAGTGCCTCCATGACGCGCTCGCGTCGCTCGCGCGTCGGAATTCCCAGATAACTGAGCGGAAGGTCCACATTCTCGGCCACGCTCAGGTCGCCGATGAGATTGAAGCTCTGGAAGATGAATCCGATCTCGCTGTTGCGAACATGCGCGCGCTGAGCTGCGGAGAGTCTTGTCGCCTCGTGCCCGTTGAGCTGATAGCTCCCCTCGGTGGGGGAATCGAGCAGGCCCATGATCGACAGCAGCGTCGTCTTGCCGCAGCCGGAGGGACCGTTGACGCTGAGAAACTCCCCGCGTTCGATCTCGAGATCGACCTGTTCGAGCGCCTGCGTGCGTGAATCTCCGCTGCCAAGCACCTTGGACACACCGCTCAAGCGGATTAGCGGA
>JAJCXS010000179.1 GCA_029263335.1 Acidobacteriota bacterium
CGAGGACCAGCTCGGCACCGTAATGGTGAAGCGCTACCGGATGGTGGCACCGCGCGATCCGTCTGACAGCTAACCGCCGACCGGTCAATCGTTCGCCGGAGGAGACTCGCGGGTCGTCTCCGCTCCGGCGAACGATGGGGCGTCTTCACTCGCCATCGTGAAACAACGCCCGCAACGTCGGCTTCATCACCTTGCCCATCGCGTTGCGAGGTAGCTCGTCGACCACGCGCACCTGTTTCGGCACTTTGTAGGGGGCAAGCTGTGCGCGCGCCCAGGTGCGTAGCTGCTCCGCCAAGCCCGCTTCGTCGACGCTGCCTGGTTGCTGGCGCACCGTGCCTCCCGCAGCAACCTCTACGGCCGCGCAGACTCGCTCGCCCCAGTCGGCATCGTCAACGCCAACAACAGCGATGTCGCTGACCTTCGGGTGGCCGCGAAGCACCTCCTCGATCTCCAGCGCTGAGACCTTGTAGCCGCCAGTCTTGATGATATCCACGCTGCGGCGGCCCACGATGCGATAGTAGCCGTCATCCAGAACGGCCTCGTCGCCGGTGAGAAACCAGCCATCGCGAAAGACCGTCGCGGTCTCTTCCTCGCGGTGCCAGTACTCCGCGAACACCTGCGGACCACGAACCACGATCTCTCCGGACGTCCCCGGGTCACACTCGGCACCGTCGGCGTCAACAACGCACAGTTCCACGCCCGGCAACGGCTGGCCCACGGAGCCAGCCCGCCGCTCGCCGTCGAGCGGGTTCGATAGCGCCATGCCGATCTCCGTCATGCCGTAACGCTCCAGGAGACGCTGGCCGGTGATCGCCTCCCAGCGTTCGAGCAAGTCCACCGGCAGCGCCGCCGAACCCGACACCATCAGGCGCAGCGTGCGCGCCCCACGCGACCACTCTTCCTGGTGCGTCCCATTGGCCTCCCATGCCCACACCAGTCGCCGGTAGACGGTGGGAACCGCCATGAAGACGCTGATCTCGCCGCTGGCAAACCGATCCCATACCGCGGCCGCGTCGAACGGCACTAGGAATTCGCAGCACGCCCCGGCGATCAGCGCTGAACCGAGCGCCACATGGAGGCCGTGTACGTGGTGCAGTGGCAGCACGTGCAAGATCCGGTCGTCGGCACGCCACCCCCACGCACCACTCACCGACCCGACCTGAGCGGCCACCTGCGCATGAGTCGTGACGACTCCCTTTGGACGACCGGTCGTGCCGCTGGTGTAGACCATCAACGCCGCGCGTTGCTCCTCTACCTCCGGCAGGGTCGAGACCACTGGCCGGACAAGGTCCTTGATCTTGTGCAGCGGCAGGTCGCGGTCCGCGGCGATGTCCAGCAGCTGCGCCTCGTGTGCAGCATCGGCAATCAGGCAGATGGGCTCCGCGTCGTCGATGATCATCGCCAACTCGCGGGCTGGATGCGACACCGCCAAGGGCACCGCCACGCCGCCAGCACGCCAGATGCCCCAGAGTGTCGCTACATGATCGGTACCGGGACCCACCAGGTACGCCACCCGGTTGCCGTCGAGATCGCACACGTCGCCCAGGAGCCGGCCGGCGGTGTGCGCCGAGGCCGTCAACAGGTTCGCGTACGTCGCGGGTCCCTCCGGGCCGACGATCGCGAGGCGTTCCCGGTTATTCTCCGCCCTCACGATCAACTCAATCGCCATTTGTCAGTCGCCGCATGGTATCCGGATGCGGTGGCCGTAGCCTATTGGCCGCCGAAGGTGTAGATTCCTTGACCTCGGAGGCATGCTCATGGTCGACACTGTTATCCCCACCGCTGCAGACATCATGGCGCGCCGGCTGGTGACATTGCCGCGCGATGTCAGCGTCCTGCGTGCGATGCGCATTCTCCTGGAGAATCACGTCTCGGGCGCCCCGGTCCTCGACCCCGACGGGCGTCTCTGCGGCATCGTGTCCGAACTCGATTGCATGCGGATCCTCACTTCCGGCCAGTTCAGCCAGGACAGCCACGATGAGGATGCCCGCGTAAAGGACGTGATGACGGCGGAAGTACAAACGATCGGTCCCGAACTGGACCTGTTCGGCATCGCCCATCGGTTCCTGTCGGAGCACATCCGACGCCTGCCGGTGGTGGAGCATGGCCGCCTCATAGGCATCGTCTCGCGCCGCGACGTGCTTCTGGGCGTCGAGAAGATGCGCTCGGCCGTGCGTACGCAGCCTGCGGCCAAGCGGGTCACCGGCCTGTATCTGTCAGCGAGTGACAGCACGACCGACGCGATCGACTCGCTGCTCGACTAGTCTCGCTCCTCTTTTCTTTCTTCGGACGAAACTCGAGCGCATAGTTTGCGTCACATAGTATGTCTAGCAAGAATTGGACGCTCCCGCCGGATCGTCAGTTGAGCTTGCCGGAGAAACGATGCGAATCGAACGTGAACTGATGCGTGGCGCGGGCCCAACCGCGGTGCTTGGATTGCTCGAGCAGCGAGAAATGTACGGCTACGAACTAGTCGTCGCGCTGCAAGAACGTACAGGTGGAGTGCTGGCGATGGGTCAGTCCACCCTGTACCCGCTGCTGTACAACCTCGAGGCCAAACGGCTGATTCGTGGCAAGTGGCGAACGGCCGAATCCGGCCGCCGTCGCAAGTACTACGAACTGACGGCGCTTGGTCACAGGCGCCTCGAGGCACAACGTCAACAGTGGCGAGAGCTGTTCGGAGCCATGGAGGGTCTCGGGCTCGTAGATCCCAAGCACGGAGACTGATATGTCGTCCGCTCTCGACCGCCCAAAACACGCCGACGTCGAGCGCCTGCTCGACAACTCGAACCTGCCCGAGCCGATCTGCGAACGTATCCGTACGTTGATTGGTGCCAGCGCATTGCAGCCGGCGGCGCGCGTCGACGTAACGCGCGAACTCATCACCCACTTCGAAGACGGCCTCGCCGCCGGCAGCGACGCCGCCGCCTTGCTCGACGCCTTCGGCGACGACACCACCGCTGCCCCTATGATTCGCAAGGCCAAGCTCAGTGCTCGCGCCCACGACGACGGCCTCGCCGGTTGGTTCGCCAACGTGCTCGGTGACGTTCGCTACGCCCTTCGCAGACTGCAGCAGAGCCCCGGCTTCACGGCCACGGCCGTACTCTCGCTGGCGATCGGCATCGGCGCGAACACCGCCGTCTTCAGCATCGTCAACGGCCTGCTCCTGCGCGACGTGGCCGCGGCTCGGCCGGACGAGTTGGTCGAGATCTACATGTCGACGACGGGGTTCCCATACAACGTCTTCAGTTACCCCGACTACCAGGACTTCCGTGAGAGCACGGAGTCGGCGTTCAGCGCGATCTCCGGGTCGATGCTCGCCATTGGCATGCGCGATTCCGAGGAAGGAGTCGAGACGCTGCTGGCGGAGGGCGTCAGCGGCTCCTACTTCCCATTGCTCGAGATCAAGCCGGCAGCCGGACGCCTGCTCGGGGCTGACGACGACATCGATCTCGGCGCCCATCCTGTTGTTGTGCTCAGCCACACGTTCTGGCAACGCTCGTTTGCGGGCGACCCCGGTATCGTCGGCACCGAGATGGTTCTGAGCGGGGTGCCCTATACCGTCGTCGGCGTGGCGCCAGCCAGCTATACCGGCATGACCCGCGGTCTGAGCCCGGACGTCTTCATATCGATTCAAATGGTCGATGCGCTCGAGGGCGCGGCCGACAGCAAGCTGGCGGCGCGGCGCAACCACTCCTTGTTCGTTCGTGGTCGCCTGCGCCAGGGAGTGGGGATCGAGCAGGCCGGCGAAGTTGCCGAAGCTGTTGCCGTCCGCCTTCGCGAGGAGGTTCCCGACGATTGGGACCCAGGCGACGGATTCCGCCTGCGGGCGACCAGCGACGTTGTGCTGTTTCCGATGTTTGATGGACCCATCAAGATCGGTGCCTGGCTACTGCTTGGCGTCGTTGGCCTGGTCCTGCTCATCGCCTGCGCCAACCTCGCTAGTTTTCTGCTGGCGCGCGCGGTCGACAGGCGTAAGGAAGTCGCAGTGCGCCTCGCCTTGGGGGCGGGCAGGCGCGACCTGATACGACAGTTCTTGATCGAGACCATGCTGCTGAGCGTGATCGGCGGTGGCGCCGGCGTAGCGCTTGCCGCATGGAGTGTCGGCGCCCTATCGACGATGGATCTACCGTTCCCCATTCCACTGCACTTCGACTTCGGCGTAGATCTCACCGTTCTGCTTTTCAGCGTCGTGGTCTCGCTGGCGGCCGGCGTGTTGTTTGGTCTTGCGCCCGCAATCCAGGCAACCAAACTCGATCTGGTCTTCACACTGCGGGACGAGAGCGCGGGTGCCGGCCGCGCCGGCCGCAGCCGCCTGCGCAACGCGTTGGTTATCGGCCAGGTAGCCACTTCCGTCGTTCTGCTCATCGGAGCCGGTCTCTTCCTCCGCAGCCTGCAGGCGGTCTACGCTTTCGATCCCGGCTTTGGACAGAGCCCTGCGGCCGTGATCACCTTTGCCATACCGGGGGCGCGCTACGACGAGATGGCGACCAAACAGATCCTGGAAGGGCTCCGCCTCGAGGTCGAGAGCCGCTCGGATGTTGTCGCCTTCGGGTACGTCTCCAATATTCACCTGTCGCAGGCCAACACAACGACGACCGACATCGTCGTCGACGGCGTACCCGCGCCCGACGGCCAGACCGGGCATCGCGTCGACTACGCCGCCGCCAGCCCCGGCTTCTTCGAGGCGGCGGGCATCTCGATCGTGAGCGGCCGCAATTTCAACAGCGGCGATACGATGGATGCCGCTGACGTGATCATCGTCAGTCAGGCATTCGCCGATCGCTTCTGGCCGGGCGAGACCGCGGTCGGGCGCGTGGTTCGCTCGGGAAGCACCGACGCGGAGCAGACTATCGTCGGGGTGGCTGCGGACACGAAGGTGCGCACGCTCGGCGAAGCACCGCGCCCCTTCGTGTACAGCGCCCTTGACCAGACAAATGCCCCTTTCCTCACTCTCGTGGCAGCCACCCGCGGCGTCCCACAAGGGACCGCAACCGAGCTGCTCGAGAGCCTGCGTACCAGGGTCCCCGAGGCTCTTGTCTACTCGGCCGAGACGATGGGCGATCATCTTGAAGTCGTGCGTTTCCCGTCGCGCGTCGCCGCGGTGATGTTCACCTTCTTCGCCGTCATTGCCTTGGTCCTTGCCACCATCGGCCTGTACGGACTCGTCAGCTACACGCAGGCGCAACGTACGCACGAAGTCGGGATCCGGATGTCATTGGGCGCCGATGCGAGCTCGGTGGTGAGTTTGCTGATTCGCGGTGGCATGCGACTTGTCTGGGTGGGAATAGCGACCGGTGTGATCATCGCGTTCGGTCTCACGCAGCTACTGAGCGGACTGCTCTTCGGCGTTGCGGCCACCGATATCGCCACCTTCGTCGCTGTCGTGGTGCTACTCGGCAGCGTCGCGCTCGTGGCTGCTTGGGTGCCGGCGCGCCGCGCCAGCCGCATCAACCCGGTGCAGGCGTTGCGCGCCGAGTGACCTTCCGCGTGGCGGTGTTCGACGGACACTCCCGCCCTGCTTGTCAGAGCTGAGGCCGCACCTGACGGGGAGCGTCCAGACGCGACCGACGTACCGCACAACAAGCTTTACCCTGATTGGCCGGATGACCTAGCCTAGGCACTTCGGTGGCTGCCATCAGCTACCTCGCCCACACCCCGGAAGACCCATGAAGAGACTGTCCGCGATCCTTGTACTCGCCACCATGGTCGCGGCGACGAGCTACGGCACGTATGTCTGGGGGTGGTACAGCGGGCACGAGTACCAGTCGGCGGTAGCGGGCATGAGTTCGGCGGCGGTATCGATATCAGCCGCCCGTTCGTTGCGGCAGTCAAACCCGGAGCTGGCGCTGCAACTGCTCGAGACCGACATGGCGTGGATGAACGCCACCTTGAGTAACCACCGTCTGACGATTCCGGCTCACGAACGCGTGAACCTGGAGAACGTATTGAGCCGGTTGCAGAGCTACCAGGACGACTACGCCGCCAACCCCGGAAGCTAAGCGCTCACGGCGTAGAGTCGCTCAGCCGACAAAGTGCCGGGTGACCGCCCGACCGATGAAGCGCGCCTTCTGACCAAGCGAAAAGCGGCCCAGGTTGGTCTTCACGATGCCCTTCGTGAAAGCGCTCTTGCGCGAATAGTCGATGCGCACGTCCACGATGACAGGGTGTCCGGCCGCGGCCCGCGCAGTAGCTTGCCGTATGCAGTCTTCCACTTCGTCGTCGTTGTGCATGCGCAGGAAGTCGGCCCCCGTGGCACGAGCCACTCCCTCCAAATCGACGTCTCCGAGCACGGTGCAGGTCTTGCGGTTCAGCGGGATCTGCTGGAATTGGGAGATCTGCGCCAGCTCTCCATCGCTGAACACATAGAACGCCACACCCACACCACGGCTGGCAGCGGTGAGCACTTCCAGCCCGGTCATGAGAAACCCGCCGTCGCCCACGACCGCCGCAACGTCACGGCCGGGATTCGCCAACTTGGCGCCGATCGCCGCAGGAACACCGTAACCCATGCAATTGAAGTCGCTGGGTGAAAGGAACCGCCGTGCCTCGTACACGGGAAACAACTCCGCCGCCAGAAAAGTGTGGTTGCCATCGTCCGCCACCAGAAAGGCGTCACGGTGCAATGCCTGTCGCAGCGCCGCGAAGAACGTGCCCGGCCCCACGCGCTGCTCGTTGCGGGAACTCCAGGAGAGTCGCCATTTCTCTTTCGCGGCCGCAATACGGTCGCGCAGTGCTGTTGAGTCCCGGCCTTGGGGGCCCTTCTCCAGCTCCTTCCGCAGAGCGGCCATCGCTTCGCCGGCATCGGCCTCGATCGCCACTCGCGCCGGGTAGTTGGCGTCGAAGACCCTTGGATTGATGTCGATATGCACCAGATCGGCCGGCACGTTCATGCCGTAGCTGCCGGTCGCGAGTTCAGCGAACCGCGCGCCGACGGCGAGCAGCGCGTCGCACCCGGCAAAGGCCTCGCGAGCGGCCGGAACCGCCGAACTCCCGTACCCCATGCCGACGTGCAGCGGATGGTCGGCCGGAAACACGCTGAGCCCCTGCAGCGTGGTCGAGACCGGAGCGCCAAGCAACTCCGCGATGGCGACGGCCGAATCTGTGGCGTCACAGGCGCCCCAACCGAGATATAGCCCGGGATGACGCGCGGTCGTGAGAATCTCCGCCGCCGCCGCGATATCCGTCGCCTGCGGGCCAGGGGCGCGCCAGCTGGGCTCATAGGGCGGGATCGCCTCGGCGGGGCCGGGGAACATCAGCAGGTCAGCCGGAATCTCTACGAAACTAGGACCGGGCTCGCCCGAGGTGGCGTCCTCATACGCTCGATAAAGCGTGGTCACGATGTCGGCGTGCCTTTCTGGCCGGTATGCCGATTTCACGATGCCGTCGAGCAGCCGCAGGTGGTCGATGTCGTGCAGCTGATAGGCCCGATCACTATCGCGCCGAACGCCACCCGCGATAACAAGCATGGGAATGCCGTCGAGGAACGCCTCGCCGATGCCACTCATCGCATGCGTAACACCGGCCGCCGGCACGACCGCAAGACAACCCACGCTCGCCCCGGTGCGACTCACCGCGTCCGCCATGAAAGCGCCGCCGCCCTCGTGCGTTACCAGGACCGGCGTAATCAGCTCGGACCGATCGAGCGCATCGTACAGCTCGGTGTTGTGTACCCCCGGAATCCCGAACGTCCATCGGATGCCGAGATTCTCGAGCGCCAGCACTGCCAAGTCTGCACCGGTCGATTGCATGCCGCCGATGCTAGCAGGCCGCACGAATCGCCCGGGCTGCGGCACGAGCGGTGAGAACGCAACTGCCCAGAAACGTGCCCTCGAGCGAGCGTCTGCCGTGTACACCACCACCGCCGAAGCCCGCGGCCTCGCCGACCGCGAAAAACCCCGCAATCGGCGTGCCCGAGGTGTCCAACACGCGCGACTGCAGGTCGGTTTGAATGCCACCGAGACTCTTGCGGGTGGTGATTCGTTCGCGGATCGCTATCAACGGACGCGCACTCGCATCATCAATGGGCGCAAATTTGCACGTGCGAAGTCGGTCACCACGATAGCGGCGCACCTGCGCGATTCGCCGCAGCTGGTCGTCATTGTGATAGCGCTGTGGCCTACGGACGGACTCGTCGTAGCGGCGAATCTCCTCGGCCAGCCTGTCGCCATCAACATCATCGCCACCGTCAAGCGCATGCATCTTGTCGACGAGCGCGGACACGGAGTCGGCGGCGACAAAATCGGGACAGTGGGCGAGCAGCTCGTCGACCAGCTTCCTGTTGCCTCGCAGCTGTGTGAAAACGAACCGCCGCAGGCTCCGATCGCGCATCGCGCGATTGAACTCGGCGCCTGATACGGCCAGCTCACGTCGCGCGATTCGGTGATTGAGAATCTGCCACGAATGCTGCTTCTCCTCGGCACAGATTGTCCTGGCCAAATGACTCGTGTCGAAGCCACCCACCAAGGGCGGAGAATCGAAGCGCTTGCCGCGCCAGTTGACCCAGAGTGCCGAGCGCGGCGGCACCAGCGAGAGGCCATGGTGTGCGTGCTGCGGCTGCCAGTGGCGAACGCCAGCGGCGTAGAGCCAAACGCGGTCCAGGTGGGTGACCCGTGCGCCGTGCCGCGCCGCCGCGTCGTGCATGGTTCCGTCCGCGGCCGGGTGCGAGCCGTTCAGCAACTCGGCCGGCGCTTCTCCGTAGCCCTCGGGCCAACGCTCGCGAACCTTGTTCAGATCGCCGCAAACACCCCCCGCGGCAACAACCACCGCGGCGCCCTCGGCGGAGAAATCGCCCGTGGCCACGTTGATCCCCGCCGCCCCCTGTCCTTCGGCCAGCACCTCGCCGGCGATGCCGACGACGATACCGCCGCGCTCGATCAGCTCCAGCGCGCGATGGCCCGTCAACACCAGGAGTCGGTCCTTCTGTGGATGCGCCGCAAGGCGCTCCAGGAGCGCTTCGATCAGGCGTTGCCCCGTGCCCCACACCATGTGGAAGCGCGGCACCGAATTGCCCGGATGATGCAGTCCGCGTTCGACCCAATGCACCACCGGGAAGAACTTCACCCCGCACTCTCGCAGCCAGTCGTAAACGACTTCCCGCGAGTCGTTGACATAGGCCTCGGCCCAGCGCCGCGGCCATTCATCGGTCTCATCGAGGTCGCCGTAGGCAAGCCAATCCCGCAATGCCAGGTCGGGATTGTCGTGAATGCCGCCGCGCCGCTGCTCCGGCGTACCGACCAGGAAGATGCCGCCAAAGGCCTGGCGCGCGAGGCCGCCCAACCTCGAGCGCGGGCCGGCCTCGAGGAGAATCACGCTCTGACCCGCCTCGAGCAGTTCGATCGCCGTTACCAGGCCGGCGAGGCCTCCCCCAACAACGACTGTGTCGGCTCTGTAGGTTGCGCCCATCACACCTCGGCTGGCAACACACTCCGGCCGTGCTGGCCGGGGGCCCCACGATGGGGCAGCATGTGAGTCGCGTCAACCCTCGATAACGATCTCAGAACCCCATGTACTCGACCACGCCATGACTGAAACCGGACCCGAGGGCACGCGGCAGACCGAGGAGGATGCCGGACCGCCGCCGCGGAATCGGTTCGTCGCCACGCTCGCCCGCTGGGGCATGGTCATCATTCTCGTTGGCGCCGCCCTCAATCTGGCGCTCGCGTGGCAGTCGATCGGTTCAGGCGCGAGCCAAGTTCTAGACGACGTCGCGCCCGGCTGGCTGATTGCGGCTGCGCTGCTCGGCATCGCTCCGTGGTTCTTCAGCTCGGTGCGGACCTGGATGTGGGCGCACTTCCTCGACTGTCCGATCTCCTTCCGTGACGCAGTGCGAACGACGGCCGCGACCGAGCTGACCTCGTCGATCAGCCCCAAGGCGATCGGTGGCGCGCCCGCCAAGATCGCCATGATGATCGACTCCGGTGTGCGCCCCGGGCATGCCGCGTCGATCCTGATGCTCGATAACATCGCCGACGTCGTGTTCTTCGCTGCGATCGCGCCGGCGATCGCGTTCCTCACGGCGCGGTGGCGGGTGCCCGAGGTGCAGGAGGCGCTGCTCCGAGTTTTCGACAAACTTAGCGGCGCGGCGCCCTGGGTCGTGGGCGTGGTGGGGCTCATCATAGTGGTGGTGTTCATCTGGCGGCGCCGCTCGGCCGAGCCTGCGAAGGGCCGAACCAAGGTGGGGCGTGCCCTGGCGCAGATTCGTGGTGATTTCCTTTCCGCCTACACGCTGATCGCTCGCCGCGGAAAGTCTCGTGCCGTCGCCGCCGTCGCACTGGCTACCGGATTGTGGCTGTGCCGCGCTTCGGTGGCCACGGCGGTGATGCTCGGCCTCGGCCAGCCGGCAGACCCGATTCTGTTCTTCCTGTTGCAGTGGGTCGTATTCGCGATGATGGTCTTCGTCCCGACGCCCGGCGCGGCGTTGGGCGCCGAGGCATCCTTTGCCGCGATTCTCGACGGCTTCGTGGTGGAGGGGCTCCTTGGCGTGCTGACCGCCGGCTGGAGGTTCTTCTCTTTCTACCTGCCGCTCCTGTTCGGGCTCGTTCTGATGCCACTGCTGAGCCGCAAGCGCTCGCTCGACTAGCCGCCGACAGGCGGCTACATCACTGAGCCGCTACCAGTGGTGCCGGCGCGCCGGCGCGCCGAACGCTTCCCGGCGGGACGCCGAACACTCGCTTGAAGGCCCTGCAAAAAGCCGCTTCGGATTGGTACCCGAGCCGACCCGCAAGAACCGAGATCGGCTCCGACGTTTCTCTGAGGTACGTGCGCGCGAGCAGCATGCGCCACCGCGTGAGGTAGCGCATCGCAGACTCGCCGACCAGGTTGGTGAATCGCGCCGAGAACGCGGACCGCGACATGCCGGCCTCTTCGGCCAGCGACGCTACGGTCCACTCCCGGGAGGGCTCCCGGTGGATCGAAGTGAGAGCTCGTCCCACTTGCTCGTCGCGCAGCGCCGCGAGCCAGCCCCGCTCTGGCTCAGGCTCCGAGTCGATCCACGAACGGATCATCTGAATCACGAGGATGTCGGCCAGTCTCGTGATCACGGTTTCTCCGCCGGGTCGCAACTCCCTCGCTTCGCGAGCGATGAAGC
Source organism: Acidobacteriota bacterium (assembly GCA_029263335.1). Taxonomy (GTDB): domain Bacteria; phylum Acidobacteriota; class UBA890; order UBA890; family WLXD01; genus WLXD01. Next base: position 11,090 of record JAJCXS010000179.1, read on the forward strand.
GTAGCGTGCTCTGAAGCCAACTACCCTCGTCGTCCCAGGTGTCGATCTGCAACACCGTTGGCAGCAGCTCGATGAGATGTTCGGCCGCCACATGATCGAAGCGTACGACGACGCAAAGGGTCTGTGTGAACTCGCCACCGCCACCGTGACGCATGATCTCGTAGCGGTCGCTAACCTGCTCGACGGGAATGTCGAAAAGCGGCTGAGCGTCGGCTTTCGGCCCGCTGCGGAGGCAATGCCCGGCGCCGTGCGGAACCAGGGCGAGGCTGCCCTGCTGGAGCATGCGAGATTCGGTACCGCCGACATCGAGCCAGCAGCGACCGGCAGTAACGACATGGAACATCATGCACCCCTCGAATGGGGGCAGATCGATTCCCCAGGGCGACGTCAGTTCCGCCCGACAGTAGAGAACGCCGGTGAGCCGCAGCAGGTGCAGGGCCTCGCCGAGCGGGTCGCTCGCGGGCGGTAACTCTCGATCGACCTGTGACATGGTCCGCATCGTGTCACGGCTCATGCTGAAAATCCAACTGTGGTGGACGAACGGCAATATATTGTGGATTTCTAGTCATTGTGAATCCAACGAATCCCACATAACTTGGACTCATCGCAATCTGTTGATTCGTTCAACACCGACCCAGGACGATGAGCCCATGAACAACTCCAAGATTCTTATTCTCGGTGCCACCGGAAAAACCGGGCGCCGCATCGTGCAACGTCTCGCACAGAAAGGTCACGCGGTAAGGAACGGGTCACGACAAGCTGATCCGCCCTTCGATTGGAACGATCAGAGCACCTGGGCCGCTGCGCTCGACGGCGTGAAGGCGGCGTACATCAACTATGCCCCCGATCTGGCCATCGAGGGTGCGGCGAGCAGCATCCGCGCCTTTGTCGAACTTGCAGCGGAGCGCGACGTGCGCCGCTTGGTTCTGTTATCCGGCCGTGGGGAAGAAGAGGCGCAGCGTTGCGAGCGCCTCATCCAGCGCGCCGACATCGACTGGACGGTCGTTCGCGCTAGCTGGTTCTGCCAGAATTTCTCCGAGGGCGCATTCCTCGACATGGTGCTGGCTGGCGAGGTCGCACTGCCCGCCGGGGCCGTCGGGGAGCCGTTCGTCGATGCCGACGACATCGCCGATGTCGCGGTCGCGGCGCTAACCGAGCCCGGCCACGCCGGGCAGGTCTACGAGGTCACCGGGCCTCGACTCCTGACGTTCGCCGAGGCCGTGGACGAAATCGCCCGCGCCACCGGACGCACAATGCGATATGTCCAGATCACGCCGGAGGCCTTCGCGGCCGGGGTGACCGAAGCAGGCTTGCCAGAAGACATCGCGTGGCTTCTGGACTACCTGTTCACGACCGTTCTCGACGGTCGGAACGCCTACACGACGGACGGGGTCCTGACGGCGTTGGGCCGCGAGCCGACGGATTTCGCCGAGTACGCGCGCCGGATCGCCGCCACGGGCGCCTGGGACGTGTCGCCATGACGTCGAGCGCCGGTGGAGAGCTGGTACCGCTCATGCCAATCGTCGGACTGGCAGCGATGCTCGGATCTGCCCTGATTGGTGGGATCTTCTTCGCGTTTTCGAGCTTCGTCATGAGAGCCTTGGCACGTGCGCCCGCGGCAGAAGGCATCGCCCTGATGCAGTCGATCAACGTCGTCGTACTCAACCCGTCGTTCCTTGGCGCATTCATCGGAACCGCAGTGCTGTCGTTCGGCGCAGGCGGACTCGCCATGGCTACCGGGAACCGTCCGTCGGGAGCGTTCTTCGTGGGCGGAGCGACCCTCTACCTCCTGGGCACGTTTCTGGTAACCGTCTTCCAGAACGTGCCCTTGAACGACCGGCTGGCCGCCGTGCCCGCGGCTGACCCCAAGTCCGCCAAGCTGTGGGCTCTCTACCTGGTGAGATGGACGACGTGGAACCACGTCAGGACGGCTGCAGCCCTGGCCGCCGCCCTGCTGTTCGCTGTCGGCCTGGTGCAGAGCGCAACCCCGTGACGTCGAGATCGACCGGCGTCGAGCCGCCGCCAGCCGAGCCGTCAGTCCGAGGCGGTGATTAGGTGGGCTCGATAAGGCGCACCTCGACGCGGCCGCCGTGCTGTACATGGGGGCTCGAGGCCGCCACCTCGAGCGCCGCGGCCTCGGTCTCGGCAACGACGATGAAGAACCCTGTTACTCGCTCGCTCGATGGCATCTCGCCGGGCACTGGCAGGCCGACGACATCGCCTCCGTCTGCCAGTTTCTCTCCCACCTGCAGCAACCCACGCTCGGCGAGGGTACCCGCCCACGCCGCGTACTCGCCTACGCGCTGTGCCTCTACGGCGGGCTCCAGAAACACGTCCGCGGGCTCGAGCAACAGCAGCAGGTAGCGATCACCTGCGGCCGGCGCGACGTCAATGAGGCCGTCGTCGAGGAAGTAGCGCTGCGTGCCTACCCCCGCGACGAACAACATCAGCGCCGCAGCCACCAAACCCCACGAGCGCCAGGTCGACGGTTCATCAATCTTGACGAGCCCCTCCGTCCGCAGCGCTGCGGCGACCCTATCCTCGAGGTCAATCGGCGGTTGCCCTGAGCCGAGCTCACCCAGGGCCTGCCGCTCTCGCGTCGACAATTCCTCAACCATGTCCTTTCTCCCCTTCTAGAAATAGCTGCCGTAGCCGGCGGCGGGCGCGGTGAAGCTGGCTCTTCGATGTCCCGGGGCTGATGCGGAGCAATGCGCCAATCTCGTCGTGCGTGTGACCCTCCACATCGTGCAGCAACAGGACCTCGCGATACCGATCCGCCAGTGTCGCAATCGCCCGCAACAGGTCGGCGCCACCCACCAGGTTCAGCGCGACGTCGGCAACGCCGAACTCGACGGGATCGGGCAGGGCCGTCAGTCTCGCGCCGCGCCGATAATGCTCACGACACAGATTCAGTGCGATGCCCGTGAGCCACGTCCGCAACGACGCCCGCCAGCGAAAGTCCGCCAGAGACCTGGCCGCACGCAGCCAGGTCTCTTGAACGACATCTTCGGCAGCATCGACGCCGACCCGCAGTACCGCGAAACGGTACAGCGATGGCGTGTGTGCACGGTACAGCTCGCGGAAACTGGCCTCATCGCGTTTCGCCATGTAGGCCTCGACCAGCGCGCGATCCGCGTTACTCAGCGCAGCCTCCTGTAGTGGATTTCCTCCATCCAATCCTTGCCGCCATCGCGGTAGAAAGTCCACTGGGACGAGAACTCGTCGCCGTCCATGAACCGGAAGATCGCTTCGTCCATATGCCCTTCGTCGCGCGAGGCGAGGTTGCCACCGCGCACGAAAGTAAACCGTATGGTGCTGGCATCGGCCGTGATCTCGGTGGCCATCAGGTGAGGCTGGTTGCGCGCTTCGCAGTAGTGCGTCGCGACGAGGTCGGCGCCATCCAACGAGTACATCGTCACCATCTTGCGATCTGGAGCATCACGAAAAGTCGTGGTCGACATCACCGCCGAGCCGCTCGCGATGACCTCGATAGTGATCTCCTCGGACCAGCCCTTGGTGCTTTCGGCCCGCCAGGTGCCCGCCAACGACTTGAAGCGCTCGTAGCCGAGCTCCGCGGGGTCGGTTGGTGACGCCTGCCCATGGCCGGCCACCAGGGCGGCACCGAGCACGACGAGACTGATGAGACGAACGTGAGTCGGAGCGATAAGCGCCAGCATGGCAACCTCCTGTTGTGAACGTGTGTCCACCATGAGTGCCGTCGACGGCGCAAAAGGTTGCATGGTGTTGAAGCCGGATAGCGGCTGCGATAGACCTTCTTCTCCTGACGCCCACCCGATGAAGGCACGATCCGTGCCTCGGAGGTCCTGATGCCACTGTTCGTCTCGCGCCGCCCACCGACCGTACTCCTGCTCGCATTGACTCTCGTGCTTGGCTCCGTCGCGGAGGTACCACCCGCGGCGGCACAGGACGACCCCAACGTCACCGTCGATCCTGCTCACCTGGCGACGTTGAGCTACCGCATGGTCGGTCCTTATCGCGGCGGGCGCGCCACGGCTTTGAACGGCATCCCCGACCAGCCGCACACGTTCTACATGGGCTCGACCGGTGGTGGCGTCTGGCGAACCGAGGACGCTGGCGCCACCTGGAGCAATCTCACCGATGGCCAGATCGGCGCCGGCGGCATAGGCGCAATCGGCATCGCCCCGTCGGACGCCAACGTCATCTACGTAGGGACCGGATCGGCGTGTCTACGCGGCAATGTGTCGCCGGGAATCGGCGCCTACAAATCTACCGACGCCGGCGCTTCCTGGAGCTTCATTGGACTGCCCGACGCCGGTCAGATCGGCAAGATTCTCGTGCACCCGGACGATCCCGATACGCTCTGGGTGGCGGCGCTTGGCAACGCTTTCGGCGCCAACGAAGAGCGCGGAGTGTTCAAGTCGACGGACGGCGGCAACACCTGGAACAAGGTGCTCTATCTCGACGAGCGCACCGGGGTGGTGGACTTGTCACTGCACCCGACCAACCCGCGCGTTCTCTACGCCGGTGCCTGGGGAGGCGAGCGCAAGCCCTGGTCGCTTCTGTCGGGCAGCACGTTGGGCGGGGTGTACAAGAGCACGGACGGCGGCGAAACCTGGAACAAGCTCGAGAAGGGGCTCCCGGAGGGCATGGTGGGCAAGACAGCGATCCAGGTGTCGCCGGCGAATCCCGACCGCGTCTGGGCGCTGTTCGAGCACGAGAAGGGAGGCCTGTATCGCTCGGACGACGCCGGGGCGAGCTGGCGACTGATCAACGACGATCATTCCCTGTGGGAGCGCCCCTGGTACTACATGCACATCACGCCGGATCCGCAGGACGAGAACACCGTCTGGATCGCCAACGTGCTGTTGCAGAAGTCGATCGACGGCGGCAAGAGCTTCCGGCCTCTTGCTCAGGTGCATCCCGACAACCACGGCGTATGGATCAACCCGAAGGACTCGGACCTGTTGCTCAACGTCAACGATGGCGGGGGCGCCGTGAGTCTCAGCGGCGGCAAGAGCTGGTCGACGCTGCGCAACCAACCAACCGCCGAGATCTACCGCGTTGCCGTGGATAACCAGTTCCCCTACCGGCTGTACGGCTCGCAGCAGGACAACACGACGATCTCCGTGCCGAGCCGGCTGCCGCCAGGCATGGTCTCTGACTTCGAAGCCGAGTATCAGTTTGGCGGCTGCGAGAGCGGCCACATGGCCGTCGACCCACGCGACCCGAACATCATCTACGCCGGCTGTTACGGCGGCACGATCACGCGCTACGATCGGCGCACGGGGCAGTCGCGCGACATCATCGCCTGGCCGCAGCTGCAGCTCGCGCAGGCACGCGAGGAGCTCCGCTACCGCTTCCAGTGGAACGCTCCCATTCGCATATCGCCCCACGACAGCAGCATCCTGTACCACGCTGCGCAGAAGGTGCTGCGCTCCGAAAACGAAGGCCAAAGCTGGGTTGAGATCAGCCCGGACCTGAGCACCGACAACCCCGAACACCAGGGCTACGCCGGCGGTCCGATCACGCGCGACGGCACCGGCGTGGAAATCTACGGTACGGTCTTCGCCCTCGAGGAATCTCCGCTCGAGGCGGGCACGCTATGGGCAGGATCCGACGACGGTCGGCTGCACGTTTCGACCGACGCCGGCGGCTCCTGGAACGAGATCACGCCGGCACTTCTGCCCGAAGGCGCCACCATCAACTCCATCGACCTGTCACGGCACGAGGAGGGGCGTGCCGTCGTCGCCGCATATCGCTATCGCGAGGCCGACCGGGCACCGTACATCTTCGCCACTGACGACTTCGGGGCGACTTGGCGCAACCTCACCGACGGCACCAATGGCATCCCCGACCACCACTTCGTCCGCGTGGTTCGCGAGGACCCTGACCGACGCGGGTTGCTCTACGCCGGTACCGAATACGGCATCTACGTCTCCTTCGACGACGGTGCGCACTGGCAGTCGCTGCAATTGAACCTGCCGATCACGCCGGTAACCGATATTCAGGTCCACGAGCAGGACCTCGTGCTATCGACCCAGGGGCGCTCGTTCTGGATCCTCGACGACCTCACGCCATTGCATCAGCTGACCGACGCGGCTCTGGCCGCACCGGCCACCCTGCACCAACCCCGCGATGCGCACCGTCTGCACGCCAGCGGGTTCTCCATCTCCGATGGATACCGCGCCGAGAGTGCACCGAGCGGCGTCTTCCTCTCCTACACACTGGGGCGCGAGCAGGAACAACTCCTCAAACTCGAGGTGCTCGACGCGGCCGGAGTGATGATCCAGACGTTTAGCAGCGCGACACCGCCGCCGCTCCCGATCCCCGAGTCGTTCCGAATCCTGGCCGAGATCTTCGGTATCCCACTGGGGCAGCCTCAGCTGAGCGCTTCGACCGGTACTCATCGAGTGCTATGGAACCTGCGGGCGATGCCGCCCATGCTTCCGCCTGGCGCGGTGATCTTCGGCTTCCCCGCCGGCCCGCTGGTACCGCCGGGCAGCTACACGGCACGCCTGACGATCGGGGACGAGCAGCAGGAACAGGGCTTCGAGATCTTGGCCGACCCCCGCGGCGACACCTCGCCGGAGGATTTCGTGCACCAGTACGAATTCCTGCAGGAGGTTGCCGGCAGCATTGGCGAACTCGGCCAGCATCTCACCCGTTTGCGGTCCGCCCGCAGCCAGGTAAAGGACGTCGCGGGCCAGGTCACCGCGTCCGCTGCGGATGAGGAAACGTTGACCGCTGTCGCCGAATCCGCCGAATCGATCATCGGCAGCCTGACGGCGATCGAAAACCAGCTCGTACAGACCAAGAGCCGATCGTTCGAGGACCCGCTGAACTACCCGGGCAAGCTGACGGCGATGCTCGCCAACGTACAGGCGTCGGCGAACTCGGGCTCGGACGCGCCACCAACGGATGGTGCAGTGGCGTTCTTCGCTCAACTCCAAGAACAAGCGGCCGGCATCTACGCCGAACTGGAAGCCATCCTGAGCAGCGATATTGACGCGTTCAACAACCTGGTCGGGAGCATCGATCGGCCGGCCGTGGTCATTTCGCGGTAGAAGACCCCGCGGCCATCGTTGGAGGTGTCGACCTTCGCCTGGTCGCGGCGACTCTTAGCGATCCGCGTCCGTGACGACAACCGGCGGTTCCCCTTCAATCAGCAACACTCGGGCACCGGCCGGGAACGTGCCGAGGTCCGATCGTTGGCCGCCTGGCCAGTGGATCTCGACGTGCGCCTGTGGCGCTTGCCCGAGACCTGCGACCACGTCGAGCAGACCCTGCGAGCCGAATGACGAGCCGATCTTCACGGCGTGACGCTGCGGGTAGCCGACTACGCCGTCCACTGGCGACGCGCAGTCGGCGGCGGCACAGGGTGTAACCACGGCGATCGCACCCACCGCATCGCGATTCGTCGACCGGCCTCGCAATCTGAGAGTAATCGAGTTGCCCGCCTCGGTTACGTTGCGCAGAAGCTCAGCGGTATCGTTCACGTTGGTCACGGCGAGATCGATGCGGCCGTCAGCGTCGTAGTCTGCGAGAGCCATGCCTCGAGACGCGCGATGGCGACTGATCGGTTCGCCGGCGGCGGCTGAAGTATCGACGAAGAGCGCGCCCGAGGGCAGCCAGGAGGGCGACGGCGCTCCCGGCCCTGGGGGCAAGAGCTCGCCACTCCGCTCCGCGGCGGCTCGCAGGAGGGTCAACTGCCCGGTCAATACCTGGTTCGACTGCCGATAGTCTTCGGCAAGCTCGAGAATATGTCCGTTCGCCACGCTGACATCGAGGTCGCCGTCGGCGTCGTAGTCGGCCAGCACCACGCCGAACCCGAGCATCGACATGCTCGTGGTGCCCAGGCCGAGGGCATAGGTGTCGTCGACGTAGAATCCCGGCGCAATGCTGCGATAGAGGTTGTACGGCTCGTCCTCGAAGTTGGTCACCACCAGTTCGAACGTCCCGTTGCCATCCACGTCGCCGAAATCGATCCCCATGCCCGCCTGCGGCTGGCCCGTGTCGCCGACCCCGAGACCGGTGAGCTCGCCGCCCTCTTCGAACACATCGCCGCGATTGAAATAGGCGAAGTTTGGCGTCGTGTCATTGGCGACATAGATGTCCGGCCGTCCGTCCTCGTCGAGATCCAGGATCGCCATCGCCAGCCCCTTGCCGTCGATGTCCCGTGCCCCGGTCAGCTTCGCGGAGATGTCTGCGAACGTGCCATCGCCGCGGTTGCCGTAAAGCAGGTCTTTTTGACCATCGAAAATCGCCGGATGGCAGTAGTCGACCATCCCGCGTACGCGATCCTCGCAGAGCACTGCGGTGGCGAGGTCGTAGCGGACGTAACTGACGGCGAACAGATCCAGCCAACCGTCGCCGTCAAGGTCCGCCCAACCCGAACTGGTTGTCAGGCGCGGGTCGTCCACACCTGTCATGTGCCCGACGCTGCTGAACGTGCCGTCACCATTGTTGCGGTAGAGCCCATCTGCTCCCCAGTTGCCAACAAAAATGTCCGGATAGCCATCGTTGTCATAGTCAGCCACCGACACGCCCTTGCCGTAGCCGCGATCCGCCGCCGCCCCCAGAACCGGCTGGAAGGTCCCATCGGGTAGTTGCCGTAGGAGCTGATTCGCCCCAGTACCTGCGCCGGCATCTGCCGGCGTCGAGCCGTCTGGCAGTGGGCCGCTATCCACCAGGTACATATCGGCCCTGCCGTCCTGGTCGTAGTCCAGCCATGCCACTCCTGCGCCCATGGTCTCGGGCAGGTGCCGTCGGCCGGTGCCGCCATGATGATGACGAAAGCTCACGCCGGCCGCCGCTGAAACGTCCTCGAAGCGGATCGTCGTCTGCTGGGCGTTGGCCTGGGTCGCCAGCAGGCAGGTCACCACCGCGAGACAGAGCGCGGTCGGCAACGCCACCACCGGCCGTCGCTGTCGCGTGGTCCGTCGGGGCAATGTCGTGGGTCTGGACGTCGAGGCCGTGTCTGACCAAGAGCCGTGCGCGCCGGGGTCAGAACATACGCTGACGAGCGTGCGGTGGAGCGATGAACACAACGACAGTCAGCATAGCGCAATCGACTGGGCTTCTGTCGCCTGGCTGCGCCCGCGTGAAGTCGCCCGGCGGAGGGCTCCCGTCACGACCGGCTAGTAACGGACCCGTACCACCGTCGTGCCCCAGATGCAGGAGAGGCCACCGAACATCAGCTTGCCGTGTTCACCGGCCAACCAGACATCTTCCGTCTCTGGATCGGGCGCCAGCCCAACGTAGTCTCCGGAACGAACACGGATGCCCACCTCGCCGCTCGGCAACACAATGAGTTGCTGGGTCTGCAGCGTGCATTCGCCGTTCGCCGCCGACCTCACTTTGTCGAAGCCCTTGCGCGGTGTAAGCCCCACGGCGGTGCCGTCGGCGATGCCCGCGTAGCTGAGCCCGAGCAGTTTGTTGTCGCCACTACGCTGAAACGCCACCACCGCTGAGCCGCCCGGCGTGACGACCACGCCAGGCCACCAGTAGTGCTCGCGCTTCTTGCCGAGCGTCTGCTCGAAATCAATCGCGGCATCCTTCTCGCCAACTTCGACTCGGACCACGCGCACGCACGACTGATTCGTCGGACTGCCCTTCACGCGGCACCCGGTGGCGTGAGTGAACCACAAACGCCCATGCCGATATACGGCCTGCTGCATAACGCGGTCATCGCCCGTATCGATCTCTACGTTGCCGCCGAGCTGTGTGGCCGTGGGCGGAATCGTGTAGCTGTCACCCGCGGCCAACGTCTGCCGTTTCAGACGAGGCCTCGCACCACGACGGTTCCTCTTGCTGGCAATTCGGAAGAGCGTGTACGTCTTGCCGCCCAGAACATCCGTGCTGACGGCGTACAGCGGGTTGCCCGGCAGGCCGGTCTCCTCGTAGTGCTGAACCGGCTGCGGATTGAAATCGGCCGTGTCGTTGAGTCCGAGGTTGAACTTGAAGAACTTGGTGCTCGGGCACTCCGATCCGTTATCCACCAGCGCCGTCTTGTCGGCGACGAAGAGCCGCGACCTCAGCGAAAACCCCGAGAAGGGAAAGTTGTTGGTGGAGAACGCCAGCCAGCGCTCGTTCATGCCCAGACCCGGGTAGTCCCCCCAGGTGTTGCCCTGTTGGGTGCTGATCGCATAGTTGCACCAATCCGCCTCGCCGAGGCTCGTCGGACTGCCGCTCCGGGAAACAGAGAGGCGAGCCCGTGAGAACGCCCCCTCGTTGAAGTCGATCTCGAGCATGAGGAGAAAGAAACGATTCGATAACGCGTCGTAGTACAGCTTGGGGTCGGTTATCACGGGGTCCGAGGAGGCACCCGTCGGCTGAAAACCGAAGTGCTCGTGCAAGGAATGCTCGGCCAGACTGTTGCCCTGCCGATCCGTGAGCCGTACCGCCAGGTTGACGGCCTCGATCACATGGCTCGGGCCCACCGCCAGCGTTGTGTCGGGTGGGCCGGCGACCACACCGATCTCCCCCTGAGCGATGCCCGCGAAGCTCTGTTGGATCGCTGGCGCCCTGGCCTCATCCAGATCTCCCAGTTCGTGCATGACCGGCGCCCGTGGGTCGGTTCTCGCTTCAGCTTTCAGCTGCTCCCAGGTTTCGGGATCGACCCCGGTGCGTTCCCAGGGAATGTCGACCGGCCGTGACGGTCGGCGGGCTGTCGTCCCGGCTCGCGCCCGGCAGCAGGGCGCGACCTCCTCGACCTCATCTGCTTCGACGCCCTCGTCGGTCTGCTGCGCGTACAGCGGCACCGGGCGCATGGTCGCGTGGAAGACCAGCGCGCCGCAGAAGATCGCGAGCAACAATCGAGCGCAGTACCTACTCACGTGGCACGTCCTGTGTTGATGCATTCAGTGTTGCCAGCCACACCTTTGCACCCACCGTACCCCATGCGACCTTGGCTGTGTCCTCCTGTGTCCCGCGCTGACCACGATCTCAGCCCGTCGATCTCGCAGCCGGCGCCGGGCTCGGGAATACTGCTTGGGACCACTGGATGGACTCGCCAGAGTTCCAACAACCAGGCGTTCGCGCCACCTCAGATGCCGCATGCTCTCACCCGTTCTCACCGTCACGGTCAGCCTCGTGCTCGTAGCTGCAATCGGCTACACCATAGGTCTTGTCCGCGGCCGACGGCTCAGCGCTGGCGAACGCGCTGACAGCGCGCGGTGGCGCCTCGCCGAAGCTGAGCTCGAGGCCACACGCAGTGTCCAAACGCGTCACCAGGAGCGACTCGCACAGGTCGACGCTGAGAGCGCAGGTTTAGCCGCCGAGCGCGACGTGCTGCGCGCCGAGGTCGAGACGGTCCGCGCACAGGCGGATACGGAACGCCGCCAGCTGATCGTCGAGCGTGACGAGCTGCGCGACAGGGTCGAAACGATCCAGACGCAGGCGGATGCAGAGCGCCAGCAAGTGATCGCCGAGCGCGACGCCCTGCGTTCCGGCTTCGAAACTGCCCGCGCCAAGGCCGAGGTCGACCGAGCGACACTCGCCGCCGAGTATGGCTCGCTGCAATCGGGCATCGACACTGCGCGCGCCGAGACCGTTCGCACAGCGCAAATGCTCGAACTGCGCGACGAGCAACTCGGCCACACGCGCTCGCAGCTGGAGGACGCTCACACGGAACTGGCGCAGCTACGCGAGGCCGGTGACCAGAACGTTGGTAACGCCATCGACGAGGTCGAGGAACGTCTCCAGGAGCGTGACGGGCGCATTGTTCGCCTACGAGGAGACTTGCGGGAGCTCGAAGAACGCTATGCAGGGCAGGTGCGCGAACGAGATGTCGAGCTGGCGAGCGTGCGCCAGTCGGCGGACGAACGCGCCGCGGAGCTCGAGGAGGCGCGTGTGGCTCTCACCCAGGCGCGCGGTCAACTCGACGAACGTCGCGAAGAGCTTGCCGCTGCGCGCGCGGCGGTTGCCGATACGCAGACGAAGCACCGTCAGCTCGAGGCGGACCGTGAACGCCTGCGTCATGAACTCGAAGCACTGCGGGCGGCCTTGGCGGAAGCTCGCCAGGAAACCGCCGAACTCGAGCACGGCTATGGCGCCCAGATCGAGCAGCGTGCGGCCCACAGCGACGGATTGCAGGCAGCTCAACAACGGGCCGAGGAACGTTGCGCCGAGCTTCAGGAACATCTGCGTGAACGCGGCGCAAAACTCGAGGAAGCGCTCGCTGGACGAGCTGAAACCGAGCGTCGAGCGGGCGAGCGCGAACAGCATTCAGACGCGCTTCTGGGCGAGCTGCGAGAAGCACTGGAACACGCTGAGTCCGAGCGTATCGCCACCAATGCGATGCTGGCCGAAGTCACGGCCGTCGGGCAACGAGCGCAGGCCGAAGGCGATGCCGTGCGCCTGGAACTCGCAGAGACTGCCGATGCCCTGCGACAGAACGAGACCGCGCTCGAGGGGCTGCAGCACGAGCACGACGAACGCACCGACGAGGCCGAGCGTCGGATGAAGGAACGGTCGTTGGAGATCGACCACCTCACACGCACCATCGCCTCCCGCACTGCAGCGCTCGAGCACACGCAGACAGCGGTGCAGACAGCGGCCGCGCGCGCCGACGCTATCCAGCAAGCGCTCGAAGCGGAGCAGGCGCTCAGTCACACTGCTCAGGAGACGGTCGCGGCGCAGGAAGATGCCCTGCAGGAGGTTCGTGGCGAACTGAGCCATCAAACCGTCGCGCTGGAGGCCGCCCGCAGCGAGCTTGTCGACGCCGAGAGCCGCGCCGAGCGTCGACTGCGTGAGCGAACGCTCGAGGCGCAGCGCGTAACGACCCTACTGCACGGTCGTGAGGAGGAACTCGAGCGCGCCACACGCCTGGCGGCGGCGCTGCAGGAGCAGGTGCGGGATGAAGAAGAACGATGCGCTACAAGAGATCAGCGAATTTCCGTTCTCGAACAGGAGCAGCAACGCCTGCTCGACATCCGTGACCGCGTGCTGCGCGAAGTCCACGACCGCGACCAACAGGTCCGGCAGCTGCGCGCGTTGGTCCAGATCGCACCGCCCGATCACGATGACCTCGAGGTAATCGATGGCATCGGCCCCTCGATCGCGGGACTGCTGCAATCGCTTGGGGTGCGCTCGTTCCGCGAAATCGCGGCATGGGACCAGCGCACGATGGACTGGCTGACCGCTCGCGAGCCGCAGCTGAAAGGACGCCTGCGTCACGAATGGATCGAAGCGGCGCGGGCAGCACACGCCGCCAAGTACGAGCAAGCGTCGGACGAGCAAGCGTCGGATTAGAGTTGGCGATCGGCGGCGAGCTGAAAGGCTCGCTGCGCCAGCCGCGGCGCACCCAGCCGCTGCGCCGTTTCGGTAAATGCCGCGGTGGGCCCACGCCAACGCAGTGCTTCCGCACCGGCGATGGCCAGGGCGTCCGTGCGGAGCGTTGCCAGTTCACGGAACAGCACGGCCTCTTCCCAGCCGTCGCGCAGCGCATCCGCCAATCGGGCAGCACCGCGCACGGCCACCTCCCACTGCTGCGCATCGTGAGGGATCTGCTCGAGAAAACCGTAGTGCCCCAGGACCGTCGCGGTGGACTTGGCTCCCCAGCCGCGAACCCCGGGAAAGCCGTCAGCGCTATCACCGACCAGCGCCAGGTAGTCAGGAATGGCGCACGGCGGAACTCCAAACCGCGCCTCGATGGCCGCCGCGTCGCGAATCTCGTTCGCACGACGATCGAATTGCACGACACGATCGCCCACCACGCACTGGGCAAGGTCCTTATCGGGTGTGCACAGATAGACCCGCTCAACGTCGGGGTCGGCCGTGAGCTTGGCGGCCGCGGCGGCCATCGCGTCATCGGCCTCGAACTCCACCATGCCCCACACGACAATCCCGAGCGCCCGTAGCGCTTCCTCGACGGGATGAAACTGTGCCAACAGGTCAGGGTCGATTCCCTCGCCATGCTTGTAGCCGTGCCACAGGTCGTTGCGGAACGAGCTCACGACGTGATCCGTAGCGACCGCCACGTGGGTAGCGCCATCACGCAACAGGGCAAGTACGGAGCTGACGACACCCCGCACGGCCCCGGCCTCGTTGCCGTCAGCATCCTGGCGCCGGGGGACGGCGTAGAAGTGCCGAAACAGCTCGTACGTACCGTCTACCAGGTGAATGTTCATGACGAACCCCTGAGATTACGGTCCGGAACCCCCGACTAGCCGCGCATGCGCTCCGGCCGGAAGAATGGCGTTTTGACTACGGTGGCGAGCACGCGGCGGCGGCGATGGTGCACCGTGACCTCCAGCTCGACATGAGACCCCTCTGCGGCATGGGCAGCGTCGAGGGTCGCGATCACGAGAAACTTCTTCAGCAACTTCGACCATACGCGACTCGTTGCGCGGCCAATCTGAAGCCCCTCCCGCGAGTAGATGGGTACCGCCTCGCGGCAGACGGTCGTCGGCAGATCGGGCATCAGTCCGGCTTGCAGGTACAGCTCCTCGAGCGGTTGCCACTCGATCTCGAGGCCGACGACGCGACGCACGGGACCGCGCTCGTGCGCGCCGAGCAACGCCCGCCGTCCGACGAAGTTCTTCTTGTCGAGCTTCACCGCCCAGCCGAGACCTAGCTCGTACGGATCGTAATGATCGCCCGCCACACGGGCGACCTCTGCGCTCACGTAGTCCACGCCAAGAAGAATGAAGCCTGCCTCAACCCGGGCCACGTCCATCGCCACCAGGCCACACGGCGTGATCTGCCAGCGGCGCCCCGCCTCGATGAGCGCGTCCCACACGCGCAACGCCTCCTGCCGGGGAATCCACAGTTCATAGCCGAGATCGCCGGTGTACCCGGTACGGGAAATCCCCACGCGCACGCCCGCCAGGTCGGCCGTGCGATGGCGGAAGAATCCCAGGTCGGCAACGGCACCGCCGGTGGCTTCGTCGAGGACGGCTCGGGAATGAGGTCCCTGAAGAGAAAGCGCAGCGATCTCGGTAGAGCAGTCCTCGACCTCCGCATCGAAGCCGCCGCCGGCGCTCCGAAACCAATCGAACGCTGGCTCGACTGCACACACCAGGAACTCGTCGTCGGCCATGCGAAACACCGTGCCTTCCTGGCGCACGGAGCCATCGGAATCGCACCAGGCAGTGTAGGAAATCTGGCCCGGGACAACTCGCGCCATGTCCTGGGTGACGATGTGGTTGACCAGCGCCTCGGCCTCGCGTCCGCCGACACGGTATTTGTACAACGGCGAGATGTCGATGAGGGCGGCGGAGTTGCGAATCGCGGCGTACTCCGGTTGTACGTAGTCATCGTACGAACTGACGCTCAAGTACCCGGACCACTGGCGCCAGTCGTAGCTATGGCATAGCGCAGACGTTCGTTCGTGGAAGGGCGTTCCGACTGCCATCGCGTCTCCGCTGAGATGGTGCGTGCGCGGGCGCCACCGCCCGCTTGTTGCCCAAGATCATAGCGAAATCTCGCCGCCGAAACGCGCGCCGTGACGGCCGGTGCGCAAATGAGCGCCGCGGCAGCTAGACTCGACAGCACTGCGATCTGAACCCTGCGAGCCTCATGAGCCAGCGCTACGACGCAATCATCATCGGCGGCGGCCACAACGGTCTCATCTGCGCCGCATACCTCGCCCGTGCCGGCCGCAAGGTGCTGGTGCTCGAGCGGCGCCATCTGGTCGGCGGGGCCGCCGTGACCGAGGAGATCTTCCCGGGCTTCAAGTACACCGTGTGCTCGTATGTGGTGAGTCTGTTGCGACCGCAGATCATCGCAGATCTGAACCTGCCCGAGCATGGCTTCGAGCTGTTGCCGCTCAACGGCAGCCTCACGCCGATGCTCAACGGCGACCACCTCATGCGCTGGCACGACGCCGGCGAAACGCGCCTCGAGTTGATGCGCCATTCGCCCGCCGACGCGGAGGCCTATGAGCACTTTGCCATGCTCATGTACCACCTCGGCATGGCAGTCCGGCCCATGCTGTCAACGACCCCGACCGATCCGACTTCACTGTCTCCGGCCGCGCTGGCCCGCCTTGCGGACGTGGCACGTCAGTTCGGCAAGAAGGCCGAATACCTATACGACCTCGCCAAGCTGATGACAATGAGTTCGGGCGATTTCGTCGAGCAGTGGTTCGAGACGCCAGCGCTGCAGGGCACCCTGTCCGCCAGCGGTATCATCGGCACCTTCCTGGGGCCGCGATCACCAGGTTCCGCGTACGTGATGTTGCATCACTACATGGGCGAAATCGACGGTGAGTTCCGTGCCTGGGGCCTGCCACGCGGCGGCATGGGTGGCGTCTCCGAGGCCATCGCTTCTTCGGCTCGTGCCTTCGGTGCCGAGGTCCGCTGCGAAGCACCCGTGAGCCAGGTCATCGTTCAGGGAGGCAAGGCGCAGGGCGTGGCGCTGGCTGACGGCGAGGAGATCTACGCTGACACCGTGGTATCGAGCGTCGACCCGAAGTTGACCTTTGAGCATCTGGTCGAGGCCGAGCATCTACCCGACGAGTTCCGCAAGCACATCGCCCGCTACCAGATTCGTGGTTCTTCGGGAAAGGTGAACCTGTCGCTCGACGCGCTGCCGGAGTTTACCTGCCTGCAGCATCTGTCGAAGGCCGACCAGATCCCCTATCTCTCGGGAGCGATGTCGATCAGCCCCAGCATCGAGTACCTCGAGCGCGCCTTCGATGACGCCAAGTACGGGCACCATTCGCGCAAGCCGTACATGGACATGGTCATCCCGTCCCTTATCGACCCCACGTTGGCTCCGCCGGGCAAGCACGTCGTGTCGTTGTTTTGCGCGTACGCCCCCTACGACCTGGCCGAGGGCACCTGGGATGATCACCGTGAGAGCTTTGGCGACGCGGTGGTCGACACGCTCGCACAGTACGTGCCCAACCTGAAAGACATCATCCTGCATCGCCAGGTACTTTCGCCCTGGGATATGGAACAACAGATGGGGCTTACGCAGGGAAATATCTTCCACGGCGAGCTGACGCTCGAGCAGCTCTTCTTCCTGCGCCCGGCACCCGGCTACGCGGATTTCACCACCCCTCTTCGTCACATGTACATGTGCGGATCCGGATGTCATCCCGGCGGTGGCGTGATGGGGGCACCCGGAAAGTTGGCCGCCGATCGCATCATCGCGGACACCCGTTGAGGACCCTGACGGAAAAGCCATGGCTGACTACGACGTCCTTGTTATCGGCGGCGGCCACAACGGCCTGACCGCGGCAGCCTACCTGGCCCGAGCGGGTAAGCGTGTGTTGGTGCTCGAGGCCCGCGACCGCGTTGGCGGCGCACTGGCCCACGCGCCGCTCGGCGAGAGCGAAGCACCCTATGGCTTTGCCACTGTCGACAATTTCCATCCAAGCGTCGTGCAGGACCTCGGCCTGCAAGGCCACGGATTGGTGACGAGAGAGGGCTCCGGCACCCTCGTGTTGGGAGCCGATGAGCCTCTGTGGTTGGCCACTGGCAATGCCGCCGCCAGCCTCGGTGCCGATGATGCCCGTGGACTGTCCGAGCTTCAGCGCCTGGTCGACGTGGCCGGCAAGGCTCTCGAGCCATTGTTGAGCGACGCCCTTCCGTCCGTCACGCCGAACAGCCTGAGCGATTTCTTCGAGCTCGCCGTGGCCGGTCTGCGTGTGCGTCGCGTCGGCAAACGCGACCTACCGGAGGTCATGAGACTGCTGCCGATGACGTTGCGCGACCTGCTTGAAGAGCACGTCTCGGATCCACGGCTGCAGGCCGCGATCGCCGGGCCGGCGCTGCATGGCACCTGGCTCGGCCCCTGGTCTGCCGGTGGCGGCTACGCCTTGCTGCATCATCGGCCTGCCTGGCGTTCCGACTTGCTGGCCCCACCACGGTTTGTCGAGGGTGGACCCGAGGCACTGGTCGGAGCACTCGAGAAAGCTGCGCGCAAAGCCGGCGCGACGATTCGCACGGAGTCCGCAGTGAGCCGCATTCTCGTGCAGCACGGGCAGACAACAGGCGTGCGACTTGCGTCGGGAGAGTCTCTCGAGGCCGGCGCCATACTGTCGGCATGCGACCCGACGACGACGCTCGTCGATTTGCTCGAGCCCGGTTGGTTGTCGCCGGAGACCCGGCGTGCGGCGCGGACGGTACGCTACCGCGCCACGGTTGCCACGGCACGCTTCGAACTCGCGGCGATCCCCGACCTGCCGGTGGCCGAAGCACGGGAAGCGCGCATCCAGATCGGAGCCTCCCTGGTGTCGCTCGAGCAGGCCTTCGATCCGGCGAAGTATGGCGAGGTACCCGCCGCCCCGACCGTCGAGTTGACTTTCCATCCGAGTTCGAGCGGCACGGTCGCTCACGCCTGGGTACAGCACGTTGCCGCCGGCGCCGTGGCTGACGAGCAGGGTCGCGGGGACACCCTTGCGGCGATTAATGCCACCATCGAAACCGCACTGCCCGGGTTCGCCAACCAGGTCCAGGCCGCTGAGCTATCGACCGCGATTGATTTCGAACGCGACCTCGGGCTCCGCGGCGGCCACCTCTACCACGGCGAACTCGGCATGGATCAGATCCTCTACATGC
Organism: Acidobacteriota bacterium; assembly: GCA_029263335.1. Lineage (GTDB taxonomy): Bacteria > Acidobacteriota > UBA890 > UBA890 > WLXD01 > WLXD01. The sequence goes on from JAJCXS010000179.1 coordinate 29,581, forward strand.
GTCCCACGCCGGGCATGTACGATCACACCACGCCGATCCAAGGACTCTACCTCGGTGGGCCCGGGACCCATCCTGGCGGCGGCATTACCGGGCTTCCCGGCAAGCTCGGCGCCGAGCGTATCCTCGATACCTAGGCCCCTACGGCAGCGGTAGTTCGGTGGACTCCTTGAGCGTCTCGAGCACGATCGTCGTCTTGGTCAATACCACGGTACCCATCGCCGCGAGTTTTTCGCGCAGCAAGGCGCCGATCTGTTTCGGGTCCGCCGCCCGTACTTTGGCCAGATAGCAGTCTTCCCCTGCCACATGGTGGACCTCGAGCACCTCCGGCAGGGCTGCCAGCTCTTCGGCCACCGTCACATCACCGGCCGCCTCGCTGGTCCGTACGTACACGAAGGCCAGCAGGCCAAGGCCCAGGGCGGACGGGTCGAGGTGCGCGTGGTAGCCGCAGATCAAACCCCTCTCCTCCAGCTTCCGCACCCGTTCCAGGGTGGCCGATTGAGCCATACCGATGCGACGGGCGATGTCGGCGTTGGATGCCCGGGCGTCGGATTGAAGAATCGACAGTATTTCACGATCTTTGGAGTCGATTGTTCTCTTCATGTTGATAATAGTAGCAGAATCTTCTTGACGCCGGCGATATCGGATGCGATCATTCTTCTCGTAATGGACTTGTCGTCAGAACTATCTTCTGCGATCAACCAATCCACTAGAAGAATTTACCTTGATCGGACAGAAATATCGAGCAAATCCGCAACGTCAAATGCTGCTTCTGGCGGCATTCTTCGTCGTGTACATCGGCTGGGGATCCACGTTCCTGGCGGCGCGAACCATCGTTCTCACGATTCCACCGCTGCTCGTTACCGCCGTCCGGTCGGGTATCGCGGGGATCATCCTCTTGCTTGTGGCCACGCGGAACCAGCCGCAGTTGCCGCGACAAGGGTGGGGACACGCGGCAATCGCTGGATCCCTCTTCTTCCTCGGCGGACACGGCCTGCTCATGAGCGGCCTGACCCAGGTACCGTCGGGCATCGCGGCAGTGATAGAAGCGGCCGTACCGGCATGGATTCTCCTGTTCGCCCGCCTCGCAGGCATAGCCACCGTGGGGGCGCGCCAGTTGGCCGGCATCGTGGTCGGAATGACCGGCATCGCTTTGCTCAGCGCACCCTGGGAGGTAGGCGCTAGCGCGCCGATCTCCCCGACAGGCTCGGTGGAGATCCTCGTATCGGGGGCTGCGTGGGGCGCGGGCACGGTGTACCTGCGGCGATTCAGGACCGCACTCCCCGCCAACGTCACCGCAGCCCAGGCATTGCTATGTGGCGCGCTCGCCAGCATGGCCGTGTCGGGACTACTCGGTGAGTGGAACCAGGTAGCGCGCACCGACTGGACTCCAACGGTCGCGGCCGCCATGGCCTACCTGATCGTCGTCGGATCGCTGCTCGGATTTGCGGCGTACAACTGGCTGCTCGGCGAAGTCGGACCGGTGACCGCGGGCACCTACGCTTTCGTAAATCCTGTCGTCGCGGTGCTGATCGGCTGGTGGTGGGCCGGCGAAGAACTCACCGCCCGCGTGGCAATCGCGACCGCGATTACGCTCAGCGGTCTGTATTTGTTGTTGGTCGAGCGGCGCCCGTTGCCGCCGGCTCCTTTCCACTCCCCTACTCAGGAGGCGATCGAATCATGATTGCTCGCACTTGGCGTGGTCGGACCACGAGCGAAGACGGCCCACGTTATGCCCAGTACGTCCACGAAACCGGTATCTCCGGCCTGCGGGCGATCCCCGGCAACCTCGCCGCAATGCTCTTTCTGCACGATGACGGCGAGATCATGGAGCACTTGGTGGTGTCGCTGTGGGACTCGCAGGAAGCGATCGAGCGCTTCGCCGGTGCCGACACTAGCCGCGCCGTCTACTATCCGGAAGACGACCAATACCTGCTCGAGATGCCGGACCACGTGACCCACTACGAGGTCGATGCCTTCGAACTCGAGCCCACGGCCTGATGGCAGCGCTCGTCGAGGACTACTTGGCGGCCAGAGAGGAGACCTTCCTCGTCCAGTTGATGGAATGGCTCCGAGTGCCCAGCATCAGCACGGATTCCGAGCATGCTGGTGATGTGCGGGCGGCTGCGGATTGGCTCGTCACGCATCTGCGTGACCTTGGGTTGTCCGCGAACCTCGTGGAGACCGCCGGCCATCCAGCGGTCCTCGGCGAGCTCCTGCAGGCTGGCCCCGATGCACCCACGGTCCTGATCTACGGACACTACGACGTGCAGCCTGCTGCTCTGGCCGAAGGCTGGAGCCGGGAACCGTTCGATCCGTGGGTGGTGAACGATCGCCTGTACGGGCGTGGCACCACCGACGACAAGGGACAGGTGTTCATGCACGTGAAGGCCCTCGAAGCGCTGCTCGAACTCGAGGGTCAGCTGCCGGTCAACGTGCGGCTCCTCATCGAGGGCGAAGAAGAGATCGGCAGTCCGTCATTCGCTCGCCTGTTCGAAGAGCATGCCGACCGCCTGGCGGCAGACGTGGTGCTGATCTCCGACTCGCCCTTCCTCGAGATGGGGGTCCCGGCGATATACGGGTCGACGCGTGGCCTCGTCGGTCTGGAAGTTGAGGTCACGGGCCCGCCAACAGATCTACATTCCGGTGTCTTCGGCGGCGCGGTCCTGAACCCCGCAAACGTTCTGGCGCGCATGCTGGCGCACCTACACGATGATGATGGTCGGATCTCTGTTCCGGACCTGTACGGCCGCGTGATCGAGGGCGAGCTGACGGCCGAAGGCTCCGGACTCAGGGCGACTGAGGCTGGCCAGTTGTGGGACTGGTTGGTCACCGCAGCCGGCGATGCGGTTGGCGGTGAAACTAACACCACCGTGCAGGAGCGCCTCTGGCACAGGCCCGCACTGGACGTTCATGGAATCGAAGCTGGATACACGGGCGCAGGCTTCAAAGCCATCGTGCCGCGCTCGGCGCGGGCAACGCTGAGCTGTCGGCTGACCGCCAACCAGGACCCGGACGAGATCGGCAGGGCGATCGGCAATCACCTGCTGACGACAGCTCCGGAAGGCGTCACGGTGCACGTACGAACCCTGTCGCAATGCTCACCCTGGCGCGCCGACATGTCCCATGCAGCCTATTCAAAGGTCGCTGCAGCGCTGCAAGCGGCGTTCGGAGCTGCTCCGATCGTGGCCGGTGGGGGAGGGTCCATCGGCGTGCTACCGATTCTGCAGCAACAGCTCGCGGCTCCCATCGTCCTAGCCGGCTTCGGCTCCCCCGGCGAGAACGCGCACGGACCTGACGAGTGGTTGAGCCTCGATCATTTTCGCCGAGGCATACAGTCGCTGGTGGAGATTCTTCGTAGCCTGGCGACGGTCGACGTGCAGAGGTCGTTCTGAAGGAGACCTCGATTAGACGAACGTTCGGCTAGCGGCGCAACGTGGCCAGGCGATCGCCCAATTGTTCCACGAACCACCGGTCGAAGGCGTGGACGCAGAACTCCAGCGGGTGGTACGGACCCGGGGTGAGCCGAGACTCCGCTCCTTCCTGCACCATCTCGCACAATCCCCAGTCCTGACGATTGGTGAGGTCCCAGAACTCGATCGTCTCGCTGGCGTCGAAGTCTTCCAGCGCCACCGTGGTATGCGGATAAAACCACTCGCACAGCATCCGCGAGTGGCCGGCGTCGATCGGCTGGACGCGGTGAACGAGGACATAGTCCGGAGCCAGACCGATGAGAAAGCTCGGGTATAAATGTAGGTAGTGGACCTGCTTGCGATCGGCGTCGTTGATGCCCTCGATCTCGGGATACCGGCGCTGGCCGCTGGTAGAGAGCGTCGTGTAGCCCTCCTTGAGCGCCATGGGGCCACCGTTGAACGAGTCGCCGATGAAGCTCTCCCCGCCCGAGCGATAGTCCGTCACCCGATTCAGTTGCGGATGAACGAGCGCGCAGTGGTAGCACTCGCTGTAGTTCTCGCACAGGACCTTCCAGTTGGCGGCCACGTCGTAGGTGACGCTGTGAACGCGCCGTAGCGATTCGAGACCATAGCGCTCCAGGTCCGGGAATCCGTTCATCGCTTCCGCAAGCGCGGCTGTTTCGTTGTCGAGATTGACGAACACGAACCCACCCCAGGTATCGAGAGGTATCGACGCCAAGCCATGCTCCGCGAGATCGAAGTCGGCGCGCTCGTCCATCAGCGGCGCCGCCATCAACTGCCCGTCGGCGCCATAGGTCCAGGCGTGATAGTTGCAGCGGAAGCTACGCGCTACACCCGACTCCTCGTGCGTCAGGCACGCTCCGCGATGCCGGCACACGTTGTGAAACGCACGTAGTTCGTCGTCCGCCCCACGCACCACCAGTAGCGGGCAACCTGCCACCTCGACGCTGAGAAAAGAGCCCGCCTGACCGAAATCCTCGACCCGGCCTACACAGTTCCAGCCGGTAGAGAAAATCGTCTCGCGCTCGAGCGCGAAGACCGCCGGCTCGAGATAGACGCCGCCCGGCAGGTTGCGAGCCAACTCGACCGGCTGCAAGACCGCTTCCAGTTCGGCCCTGCGAAACAAAGGGACATGCTCGTCACTCATGGCCACATATTTTGCCACGTTGACCCATCGTGCTCGGCTCGTCTGCGCCCTGATGACGCGGCACCGCGAAGCCCGCTGGCGCCGAGGCACGGGCCAGGACCGGTCATGACCGCAGGTACCGAGACGGCTGCTCCATCTGCCGCACCACGTGGCGGCCCCTCCCCGCAGTGGTCGCCCATGAGCAGGCATGCGCAGTTTGCGCAGCAACTGTCGCGTCGCGACGCCATTGTGCGCTTCTATCTCCATGGGGGGGAGTCTCGCGCGCCAACATACCGGCGAATGGCGGATGGTGGCGCGATACGAGTCGGCTCCAACGCGACGACGTCATCGACCGATCTGGATGCTCTGACGCAGCGCGGACGCCAGCCGTAGCTACTCGCTGCGCAGCGCCTCCATCGGATCGACCGACCCCGCCTTGCGAGCAGGCAGCCAGGACCCCACAAGCCCGGCAGCGATGAGGACGAACGCGACCGCCACGAAGGTAGTCGCGTCGGACGACTCCACGCCATAGAGCAGACCCGCGAGAGACCGCGCTACGAAAACCGCGCCCACCAGGCCGGCGAGCACACCGGCGATAGTCAACAACGCGCCCTCGCGCAGGATCAGATCGACGACCTTCCGTCGATCGGCGCCGAGCGCCACGCGAATCCCCATCTCCCGCATACGCTGACTCACCGAGAAGGTCAGAACCCCGGCGATACCGACGAGAGAGATCGCCAGTGCGAGGCCGGCGAAGGAACCGAAGAGAGCGGCGTTGAGTCGCTGTGGCGCAACAGCCTCCTCACGCAGCTCGGCCAAGGTGCTGATCTCCTCGATGGGACGCTCCGGATCCAGTCGCCGAATCGTCTCTACCACCAGCGGGGTGATCGTCGCCACTTCCGTTGCCGCGCGCACCAGGACGGTTGAACCCGGGAATGCCTGATACAGAGAGAAGTAGATGGCGTGGAGATTGGCCTCGGTCACGTCCGTCAGGCGAGCGTCGGCAACGATCCCGACCACGGTGTGCCAATCGGAGAACTGGGTACCGAACGTATAGGCGATGCGCTGGTCCAGAGGGTCTTCCTGTCCAAAGTAGTGTCGCGCCATCGTCTCACCCAGCACGGCAACCGGCTGGGTCTCCTCACGATCCCCGTCGGTGAACAGCCGGCCACGGCGCAAGTCGATGCCGAGCGTGTCGAAGTACTGCGGCGTCACGGCTTCGAACACGGTCGGAATGGTAGCGATGACTGCGTCCTCGGCGGTGCGTTCGGTACGGAATCGCATCGGATACGCCTCGGCGTCGCCGAGGGGTGAGGCACCGACCATCGCAACACCGACAACCCCAGGAACGCCACCCACCTGACCGACCACATCGCTGGCGAACTGACGCTGCGTCGGCACCGAAAACTCGCCGAATTTCGGCACCTCCAACGACAACACGTTGGCCAGGTCATAGCCGGGGTCCGCGCTGTAGAGATTCGCCAGCGTTCGCAAGAGTAGTCCGGTGCCAACCAGCAGGATGAAGCACACCGCCACCTGGCCGACAACCAGCAGCCGTTGCACCACTCTTCGCTGCCGTCCTGCCGTGGCATGACCGCCGCCGGCCGACAACGACTCCGCCAACCGTGACTCCGCCCCGACCGCGGGCACGAGACCAAACAGCAGGGCCACACTGGCGGCTACTGCCAGGGTGAACCCGAGCACCGTCATGTCGATGCCGATTTCGCCGGTGCGCGATGTGAACCGCTGCGTGTAGGCCGTTAGAGCATCCGTACCCACAAAAGCGACGAACAGCCCCAGCGCCGCCCCAAGGGCAGCCAAAACTGCGCTCTCGGCGAGGAGCATTCGCCGCAAGCGCCATCCGCCCGCGCCCAGGGCACGTCGCACCGCCAGCTCGCGATCGCGGCGCACCAGCCGGGTCAGCGTCAGGTTCGCCACGTTGGCACAGGCAATCAGCAGCACGCTCAGCGCCGTGCCCAGGAGAATCAACAGCGTCGGGCGCGCTCCACGGACGAGATCCTCGTGCCAGGGGGTCAACCGGATCCCGAGCTCCCACTCGGCGGGATATTCGTCGGGATATTCGGCGTGCAATCGAGCGGCGACGCGGTCCAGTTCATCCTGCGCAGCGGCAAGCGGCGTGTCCGTAGCAAGGCGGGCAAACACCTCGGTCATCCGATGCGCCCGTTCCTCTTGCATCGAGGCGCTGCCGTAGTGATCGTTGGCGCCGTAGTTCGCGTACAGGTCGAGCTGGCGCGTGGTGGCGTAGTGCACTCCGGGCTCGAGCACTCCGACGATGGTCGCCGTCGTTGCCGTGAGGTCGAGCATGGAGCCGATCACCGCGGGGTCTCCGCCGAACGACCGCTGCCAATATTCGTGGCCCAACACCACGACGGGCGCAGCGTCGCGCTCGCGATCGGCCTCCACCAGAAGACGTCCGTACAACGGCCGCATGCCGAGCACGTCAAAGAAGTTGGCGGTCACCAGGCCGGCGACGATGCGATGCGGATCGCCGCGACCGAGAACGCTGAAACTCCAGTCGCCATACTCGACGACTTCCTCGAGTGACGTCGCCTGTTCGCGCAGGTCGGAGGTCTCGACAAACGAGAACAGCAGATCATCGACGCCCGTACCGAGGGCGGGCTGAGTGACACGAACGATCCGATCGGCCTCAGGATAGGGCAACGGGCGCAGCAGGACGCCGTTTACCAGCGAGAAAATCGCCGTGTTCGCACCAATCCCCAAGCCAAGCGTGACCACGAAAGTCAGCGAAAAGCCCCAGTCCCGGCGCAGCGTCCGCAGCGCGTAGCGTAGGTCCCCCATGCGGGAATACTACTCGGCGCCGTCCCTCCGCTCGCTCCCCTGCCCATAACGCCGTTCCATCTCTTGGCGAATGCGCTCCGACTGCTCGGCCGCGCCCTCCTCGAACCAGGCGTGCTCCGGACGAGCGAGGATGTCGTTGATCACCCTGTGAACCGCTGCGCCGGCGGAACCACCGCGGTGATCGGCCATCTCGCGAGCCTGCGGAATGAGCTCCATGTAGAAGCGCTCCGCCACCTCGTACATGCCGTGCCAATGGGTGTAGTCGGGCGCCATCATCGAAGCACCATGGCGTGCTCGACGTCCCTCGTGGTGCCACAGGTAGAACCACGTCCACTCGATTTCTTCGTCGAACTGAGTCGGCGTACGGGCGCCGTGTTCGGCCAGTGCGGCAACGATCGCCTGTCCCGGCTTACCGAACTTCTCGTTGTACAGCTGCACGAAGCTGTCGTACTGCTCGTAGAACCCGTTGACGTAGTTGGGACTGTGACAATGCGAACACACGTCCTTCATGCGATTGCGCTTGTCTTCCCAGCTATCCACCGTGAGCGCTCGCCGCTCATCCTCATCTGTCGACTTCACGATGGCATGGTTGGCGTCGGTGTCCATCGCCACCGACACTGGCGGACGGTTGGTCCAGGAGATGCGCTCGCCCGGGTCGTGCGTCACCTTGCCACCGTTGCGCATGTTGCCGGACATGTGGCAGGTCGCGCAGGTCGGAGCCGCTGAGTAGTCCACGCCGAGGACCCAGTCGACGGCGTCGAGGTTCATGTCGTCCTTGAGATCCCGATAGGCGATGCCGTGCTTGGACTCCTCGAAGATCTCCTTCTGAGGGTGGTCTGGTCCGAGATGGCACTTGCCGCAGTTTTCCGGCTGGCGGGCCCGCCGCGGAGAGAAGTCGTGACGACTGTGGCAGGCGGTGCAGGAACCCGCTGATCCGTCAAGGTTCAGGCGGCCGATGCCAGTGTTGGGCCAGGTCCCCGGGTCGTATAGCGGTTGCCCCTTGTCGTCCTTCACGATCGTGGCGAGCACGGCCTGGTTGGTCGGGATGCCGTTCTCGTCAGGCTGCAGATCGTCCACCGTGATCACGGAGCCGTCGGTGCTCTGCAGGGCAACCTTACCGCCGTGACACTGCTTACAGCCCGACTGAGCACTCGCGTTGCCATTGACCATGTCGAACGCACGACCTGGCGTTGGCGAGTGCGGGTTGAAGTCCTCGCGCGAACCCTCGACGGTCTCGGCCAGATAGTTGTCGAGCGACGCCAGGATGTTGCCGGCTTTCGAGTGATGGCTGGCCGCGAACTCGGCCGCCTCGTCGACATGGCATCGTGCACAGTCGAGCGGGGTGACCACCGTCGCGATGGTCTCGCCGTAGTGCAGATAGGCGTCGGGCTCGGCCGCCGTGGCGGTGTGGCACTCGACGCAGCCCACGCCCTTTTCGGCGTGGCTGCTTCCCGTCCAGTGGTCAACGATTCCGGGGTTGGCCTGAGCGTGGCAATCAACGCACGCGACAGAACTCGCCGGCGCGCTTACGCTGGCCGGCCTCAGTCCCGCTTCCTCGGCACGACGGGCGGTCTCCAGCCATTGCACCATGATCAGCGAAACCAGGAACAGCGCTCCCAATCCGCCAATGACCCAACGTTTCGTCTCGAGTGTCATTCTAGTTTCCTTTAGTCAGGTTCAATGCGCTACGAACGCTTCCCACAGAGTCAGCGCAACAATGGCGAGAACGCCCAGGATGCCGATCCAAACGCTGGCTTCCTGAAAGCGTGTGCGCCGTCGGATCTGGGCATCGATGAATGGCCACGTGAACATCGTGAAGATTACGAATCCAGTGGAGAGAATCGCGAAGGTTCCCGGGAACAGCTTCAGCCAGCGGAACACAACGTAGAAGAACCACTCGGGCTTGATGACCTCCGGGGTCGTCAGCGGATCCGCTTGTGGCCCCATGGTCGCCGGGAAGATCGTCGCCAGTGTCGACAACAGGATCATGAGCACCAGGCCGAGCGTCAGCTCGGTGTAGAAGTGATCCGGGAAGAAGTCGAACTTGCCCTTGCCGACGTTCTGCGGCTCCTCGCCTTTGAACCAGAACTCGGTAACGCCCTGGAGGCGAATGATGACGATGTGCAGGATGATCAGGCCGACCATCGTCACCGGCAGCACCGCCGCGTGGAGAATGAAGAAGCGCGAGAGCGTGCGGGGGTTGTAGGTCTCGCCCGCCAACATCATGTTCTTCAGCAGGCTGCCTACCACCGGCACGGAGTCGGTCATGTTGGCCCCGACGGTGGCACCCCAGAACGACAGCTGCTCGAAAACCAGGCTGTAGCCGGTGAAGCCGAGCCCGAGAGTTGTCAGCAGCAGAGCCATGCCGACCATCCAGCTCATCTCGCGCGGGCGTCGGTAGGCACCGGTGAAGTAGACGCGCATCTGGTGCAAGACGACGGCAGCGATCATCAGCGTGGCCGCCCATTTGTGCACGCTACGGATGTACCAGCCGAAGGCTGCCTGGTCGGTGATGTACTGCACCGACGCGTAGGCCGATCCGGTCGAGGCCTCGTAGTAGAAAGACAGCAGGATCCCGGTGATGATCTGGACGACGAACAGGTACGCGGGCGTGCCACCGAGCGCGAACCACCAGTGCTTCATGTGGTACGGCACCGGCTCGTTCGACATTTCGCGAATCACGTGCGGCGAAACGGGGATCCGGTCCTGGATCCACTGCGCGATGGAACTCATGCGAGATCACTCCCGCCGCCCGAGGAGCCAGCATCCGTGAGCCGTATGGTCGGCACCAGGATGAACAGCAGGTTGCCATCGACGCGCAGCGGATAGCGTGGCAGCACCTGCCCGGCATCGCCGGGAGGTCCGCCCGTGCCGACGCCCGCAGCGTCGAAGGTACCGTTATGGCAAGGACAGAAGTAGCGTTCCTCCGGCCCCTGCCAGTGCACCTGACAGCCGAGATGTGGGCACGTACTCGAGAGCGCGATGAAATCGTCGGCGCTGCCGCTCCCGCTGCGCCGCGTCACGTTGACGGTCTCGCCAGCCGGGGCACGGTAGATCATGGTCTCGCCAATTCCCAACTGGTCCAGATCGGCGACAAACTGCCACATCCCCTCGTCGGGCCTTGCCGGGTACAGGTAGCGTCCCGCTACGGCGCCGAAGGCCCCGTAGCCGCCGATCAGGCCCGCCACCATGGCCATTCCCGAAGCCCGACTCATGAAGTCACGCCTGTCCGTCTTATCGGCGTCCTTCGCTTCGTGATCTTGATCGGGCGTCTCCGCCATGCCGATCTCCCCGCTTCTTTCAGGTCCTAAGGAATCCGCGCGCCGGACATCCTACTCGTCGCGCGGCCGCAAGACGACACCCGGCGTGCCCCGTGTGTGTCCCGTGTGTGCCGACGGGATTAGAAGGAATACGCCGTCCAGAGCCAGATCTTGCTGGCGTCCCTGGAGAACTCATCGGCGTTGTAGAACCCGCCCTTGAGAGCAAATGTCTGTTTCCACGACGCCGTGTAGGTAGCCAGGAAGTCCAGTTCGCTGCCGTAACGGCTGCCCCCGGTATCGGCCCGGAAGTCGTGGTAGCGAATCTGCCATTTGATCGGCCCGAGCGGCCCATCAACCCGAACCATGAGGTCCTTGAGACCGTCCGCCGGGGTGCCCAGGAACTTGTCGACCCAGCCATTGAACGCGTGGTTGGTGCCCAGCACGAACTGGAACTGACCGTCCTCTCTGCTGCCGCCGATGCGTTCCCAGTCCACGCGGAAAGTGAGACGACCCACGCCGACTCCGCCCACCAGATGCAAGTAATTGGCGTCCACGCGGAGAGGATTGTCGCTCGCGTCGCTCTGGTGCGCGAACTCGGCCTCGTAGTGCAGCGTTACGGAACCGGTGGGCCGCGAGCCCTTGAACTCCACGCCGATGGTGTTGCGCGACAGCGCGGAGAAGCGTTCGTCGTCGTATCGCAACAGGTAGCCGTAGCCCGTCAAGGCGCCGTAGCCGTCCACCTTGTATTGGGCGTGAAACAGGTGGCTCGAGGTGTCGAGATCATCCCTGAAGATCCGTTGGACCTGATCGATGAAGGCGTAATCGAAGACGAAATTGTCGACCCGATCGTTGGTGAAGCGCACGGCATCGAACGACTGCCAGTGCTGGCGCCAACCGACGGCACCGACGTGCCGCTGGTCGTCGAGGTTGATCACCTGCCGGCCGAGTTTGACCGTAGAGCCATCGGCAGCGTACTCGACGAAGGACTGCAGCAGTTCCGTGCCCGGCGGATCAACGATTACGGGCCGATCCGTCACGCCGTTGCCGCTATCGCCGGCACCCCTGTTGTTGAAGTTGTCCTCGAAGCCGACGTTGGTGACGTTCTCCGCCTGCAAATAGAGACGAAAACCGCGATAAGCCTTGGTCCCGTAGCCAAGCGTGGTTCGCAGCGTCGATGCCTGGCCGTTTCGCGCCAGTCTGTCGTCGTCCACGAACTCGAAGCGATAGCGGAGATTGATGGTCGCCTTACCGCCCGAGAGCGCCTCCGCGAGCGTCGGCTCCGACGTTTCGGCTTCGTCGCTCTGTGCCGCCTCGGACGCCGCTTTCGCCACACCCGACGCCGCGCCGGCCTTGTCCTCCGCGACGGCCGCAGACTCGGACTCCTGCGCCAACGCCATCGTTCCCTGGCTGGCGACGAGAAGGGAACACAACACGGTGAGAATAATCACAGCGACCTGCTTCACGGCTAGCTCACTCCTATCCGGACGACGCCGACAATTGCCGACAGCCAATCAGCTCTTGATATCCCTTTTTTTGTAGCAGGTCCCCGTCACGCTCGTATGTCAACCCGCTCCCACCAGATGATATTGGTCATCGCTCCACCAAATTAGAGGCGCTTATCTGGAGCTGCCGTCGAATTCGAGATTCTTCGCGGATCGCGGTGGGAACACCGATTCAGGCCTGGTTCGCCTGGCCGGCCCCTACGCGTCTACACTCCTGGTTCACGCCCCGTCGGGCTTCGGCCATCCGCTGCCAGGAGTAGCAACCGTGAGTTCTCGCCTTAGCCCGCTACTCGCGGCCTTGGTCGCCGTGACCACGGTCGTCCCCCTCGCCGCACAGGATGCCCTGACGCTGGATTCGATCTTCGTCGAGCGCGCCTACTCCTCGTCCCGTTTCGGCCCCGCGCGATGGCTCGACGGCGATAACTACGCCACCCTCGAACCCTCGGCCGAGATCGCGCGCGCCAACGAACTGGTGCGCTACGCGGCAGCCGATGGCGAGCGCGTTCGTCTCGTCGCCGCTCGCGAGCTGATTCCTGATTTCCGCGACCGCCCGTTGTTCATCGAAGACTACACCTTCTCCCCCGACGGACGGCTCTTGCTGATCTTCACCAACTCGGAGCGAGTGTGGCGCACGAATAGTCGCGGCGACTTCTGGGTCTTCAACCTGGCCAGCCGTGAGCTGAAGCAGCTCGGGGGCAACCCGCGCGAGTCTGAACTCATGTTCGCGAAGTTCTCTCCCGACTCCACGCGAGTCGCCTACGTGCGGAACAACGATCTCTATATGGAGGACCTGCGCACCGACACGATCACCAAGCTGACGCACGACGGCTCCGATCAGATCGTCAACGGCACCTTCGACTGGGTGTACGAAGAAGAGTTAGGTCTGCGCGATGGCTTTCGTTGGAGCCCGGACGGCGACCGTCTCGCATTCTGGCAGCTGGACAGCGAGCTGGTGTCGGAGTTCGTTCTGGTGAACTACACGGCCGAGCTGTATCCACAGCTGACCCGGTTTCCCTACCCGAAAGCGGGCGAGATCAACCCCGCCGCGCGCATCGGCACGATTCCGGCAGGAGGTGGCGAGATCGCATGGGCCGAGTTCCCGGGTTCGCCGCGCGACTTCTACCTGGCACGCATGGAGTGGTCATCGCCAACCGAACTCATCGTGCAACGGCTGAACCGGCAGCAGAACGGCAACAACGTGTTGCGCGTCGAGGCCAACTCCGGAAAGGCCGACCAGCTGTTCCATGAGACCGACGAGGCCTGGGTTGATGTAGGGGACGATCTGCACTGGATCGAACCCGGCGAATCGTTCACATGGGTGAGCGAACGCGACGGCTGGCGTCGAGCCTACCGAATCGAGGGAGGCGGGGCGGAGCAGCGCCCGCTGACTCCCGCCGGCGTCGATATCCTGAGCGTCGAGGCCGTCGACCCGGCATCCGGCTGGCTCTACTACGTGGCCTCCCCCGACGACCCCGGGCAGCGCTACCTGTTTCGTGTTCCCCTAGTTCCAGGCACCGAAGGCATCGCGGCCGAGCGGCTAACGCCGACGGACCAACCCGGCTCGCACGCTTATCAGGTAGCGCCCGAGGGCCGGTGGGCGATCCACACCCTCTCACAATTCGCCACCCCTCCGGTCACCACGGTGATCTCACTCCCTGACCACCAGGTCACCACGACTTTGGTGACCAACGCGCACCTGGCTTCACGTGTGGAGGCGTTGGCTGTGCGGCACGAGTTCTTCCGTGTCGAAGTGGAAGCCGACGTGGAGCTCGACGGCTGGGCCATGTACCCGGCCGATTTCGATACGACACGGAAGTACCCCGTGCTGTTCTTCGTCTACGGTGAACCGGCAGGGCAGACCGTGCGCGACGCCTGGGGGGGCCAGCGCCTGGTGTGGCACCAGTACCTGACCAGCCTCGGATACGTGGTCATGAGCGTCGATAACCGCGGCACACCGGCACCGCGCGGCCGGGAATGGCGCAAAGTCGTGTACGGCGAGGTGGGCACGCTGGCGGCCTCCGATCAGGCGTCCGCGGTGCGCGCGCTCGCCGCGCAGCACGAATGGGTCGATCTCGAGCGCATCGCCATCTGGGGATGGTCGGGCGGTGGCTCCATGACCCTCAACGCCATGTTCCGCTATCCCGAGCTGTACCAGACCGGCATGTCGGTGGCGCCCGTGCCCGACCAGCGCTACTACGACACGATCTATCAGGAACGCTACATGAACACCCCGCAGAACAATCCCGAGGGGTATCGCCGCGCGTCGCCCATCAGCCACGCGCAGAACCTGTCCGGCAACCTGCTCGTTATCCACGGCACCGGTGACGATAACGTCCACTATCAGGGCACCGAGGCGCTGATCGACAAGCTCATCGCCCACAACAAGACGTTCACGATGATGGCCTACCCCAATCGGTCGCACGGCATCTTCGAAGGCGTCGGGACGACACGCCATCTGTACGGACTCCTGACCCGCTATCTCCTGGAAAACACCCCGGTGGAACCGGGGCAATAGCAATCGTCAGACCTGGGTGGTTCAACGGCATATGAACGGTTCGACTCCGCGGCCTCACACGAGGATCGCTGGCGCTCTCCTGGCGCTGGCCGGCGCCCTGAGCGGAGCCTGTGGGGCTCCCGCGCCGTCTACCCCGATCGAGCACGTGATCCTGATATCCATCGATACGCTGCGTGCCGACTACCTGGAACCATACGGTGCGCCCACAGGTCTTACGCCGAACGTCGCTGAATTCGCGGCGGGCACGATCGTATTCGACGACGCCATCACGCAGGCGACGTCGACTCTGCCGTCGCATACGTCGCTCTTCTATTCGGTTCACTCGTTCGTCCATCGCGCCTACACCGGCAATCCCCCCGACCCGCAGCTGCCTTCGCCTGTGGGTACGTTGCGCGACGCCGGCTTTCGCACGGCGGCCTTTGTCGGCGGTGGCCAGCTGCGTCCGCGTTTCGGCCTGGATCGTGGCTTCGACACCTACGAGATCGTCGACACGCGCAACATCGGGAGCGACAACCGCGATGTCGACCGGCTAGGCAACCTGCTCACGGCGACCGACGGGTTCCTACGCGAGCATGGCCGCGACCCGTTCTTCCTCTTCTTGCACACCTACGAGCCCCATCTCCCCTACGCTCCGCCTGCCGCTTTCCTAAGCCAGGTCAGCGCCATCGGCGCAGACGGTATCGGGGCAGACCTGGATGCCCCGCTGGTCGAGTACACACCGGACGCTGGGGTCCCGGAGGGGGCCTGGATCGCGGACGATAGCCGGCGTCTGTACGCCGCCGAAGTCGCGTACGTCGACGACTTTCTCGGAAAGCTATTCGCACTTCTCGACCAGATGGCGCTGACTGACAACACTCTGATCGTGCTCACCTCGGATCATGGCGAAAGTCTCGGCGAACGCGGACTGCTCGGCCACAACCTGTTCTACACCGAACAGCTGCGCGTGCCCCTGCTCATACGCGTTCCCGGTCTCGCGGCTGGTCGCAGCGATGCACCGGTGCAGCTCATCGACGTCATGCCGACGCTCTACGCCCTACTCGATGTTGATCCACCGTATCCCTTCATGGGTACAGATCTCGGCCCGCTGCTGCGGGGCGACCCGGCGACGGGTCCCGACCGCGTCCGTTTCTCCGAGAACAAGGGGTTCGCGGCGGTGCTCCAGGGGCCCTGGAAGGTGGTTTTTGCTCTGCGGGAACACAACAACTTCCAGCTCTTCAATCTGGCCGCCGACCCCGGTGAACTGCACGACCTCGCCAACGAGCGGGCGGCACGCGCGGCTCAGCTGATCCGGAAGTACGACGGTCTGGTTGCCGCCAACGCGACTCTCATGAGCCTCTTCCCTCGCCGCGGGGAAGAGGCGGCCCAGGCGCTGGACGAAGAAACCCGACGCGAACTGCGAGCGCTGGGCTACATCCAGTAGCGCGGCCCGAGCGCAGCGGCGCCTCGCGCCAACCCAGCCTCCGGCAACAGCGCGACGACGCTATATCATCGGCACCAACTCCGGAGGAGAACATGCCCGTTAGTCGTCGCGATTTCGTCCGCTGCGCCAGCGTCTCCACCTTGGCGGTGGGTAGCTTGAGTTCGGCGCTGGCCAGCATCGCGTGCCGCGCCGGCACGGACGCTGCCACTACAAGCCCCGCTGCGGCCGCCACGCCGTGGTTCCGTATCTCGCTCGCTGAATGGTCGCTGCACCGCGCGCTGATGGCGGGCGAAATGACCAACCTCGACTTCATCACCGAGGCCAAGCGCACGTACGGGGTCGACGGCGTCGAGTACGTCAACGTGTTCTTCGCCGACAAGGCGCGCGACCTCGGCTACCTGCGGGAGATGCGCTCGCGCTGCGACAGCGAAGGCGTCGAGAGCGTCTTGATCATGTGTGACAACGAGGGTCGTCTGGGCGATCCCGATGGCGCGGCCCGGACTCAGGCCGTCGGAAATCACCTGAAGTGGATCGAAGCCGCCGTATTCCTGGGCTGCCACTCGATTCGCGTGAATGCGGCTTCCGAGGGCTCCTGGGAAGAGCAGTCCACACTCGCCGCTGACGGCCTACACCGACTCGCCGAGATCGGTGCGGAACATCAGATCAACGTCATCGTCGAGAACCACGGCGGTCTGTCTTCAAACGCCGCATGGCTAACCGAGACCATCGTGCGGGGCGACCATCCGAGGCTCGGTACACTGCCCGACTTCGGGAACTTCCGCATTGCCGAAGGCGAGTGGTACGACATCTACCAGGGTGTCGAAGAGCTCATGCCCTTGGCCATGGCCGTCAGCGCCAAGTCGCACGACTTCCACGCCGACGGAAACGAGAGCGCCAAAGACTACCTGCGCCTGCTACGGATCGTTCGCGACACTGGATACCGCGGCTGGGTCGGCATCGAGTACGAGGGTGAGAACGCCTCCGAACCTGACGGCATTCGCGCGACCAAGGCGCTCCTGGAGCAAGTTCGGGACAAGCTGGCAGCCGGAGCGTGAGCGACCTGCTGCAACTGGCGCTGTTCGCCGCCGTCTTTCTCGTCATCTTCCTCCTGATCACACGGGCGATGAAGCAACGTGACGCCCGCTGGGAAGGCGACGACTGGCGCCAGCGGGACCGCGGTTCGGTGAAGGTTGGCTCCGCCCTGCTCGAGATCCACTCGATGTTCGAGCCCGACCGCAAGCATCAGGTCGAAGAGACCCGTCGAGCCCATCTCGAAGAGGAAGAGTCAGGGGCCCCACCGAAGGCCAACGGCGACGAACCTGATACCGATGCCGACGAGCAGGGTGTTGCGGCAGTCCCGGAGGGCCCGCAAGGCCACGGTCGGCCTGGTTAGGTCGCGACGCGCAGAAGAATTTCCGCTGCGGCTTGCACCACCTGTTGCTCGCTCGGCGGCAGCGTCTCCAGCAACGCACTGAGTTCCAGCACGCGCCGTTGCCGTCCGCGATTCAGCAGGCGACGTCCGGCTGCTGTTGCCGAGACCAACTGGACCCGGCGATCGTGAGTGGCGGGCCGACGCCGGACCAAGCCCTCGTGGGCAAGGTCCTTGATCATCCGCGAGATGGTCGGAGGCTGGACCTGTTCCGCGGCGGCCAGGTCGCCAATGCTGAGGGGCCCACGAAAGACAATTACCGACAGCACTGACAGCCGTGGCCCGCTCAGCCCGGTGGCCGCGTCCACGCTGCGAATCCGCCGCAGAACACGGATGGAGGCAGAGTGCAGGAGATCAGCCGTCTGTTGGAGCGCCGCCTCTGACTCCGACGGTTTCGCCATCGTTTCTCTCGCTAGTGTTGAAAACATTCCTTAGCTAAGCTAAATATTAATGAACCCGCGTCCACTCCTCAAGCTCTCGCGAGGCAAAGCATGACTCCACCCTCGATCACGCTGTCCGCAATCGGACAGATCGCCATCAACGCGCACGATATCGAACGCGCGACGACCTTCTATCGCGACGCTCTTGGAATGACCCACCTGTTCACGGCGGGCGACATGTCGTTCTTCGATTGTGGCGGAATCCGCCTGATGCTCGGTCTCCCGGATCGGCCGGAGTTCGACCATCCGTCGTCCATCATTTACTTCACGGTGGACGACGTGCGCTTGGCCTATGCCGAGTTGAAAGACCGCGTGCGATTCCGCGACGAGCCGCTCATCGTTCACAAGACGGACGCCCACGACCTCTGGATGGCGTTCTTTCGCGATCCGGAAGGCAATACACTGGCGCTGATGAGCGAGATTCCCGTGGAGAAGTGAGGGCCCGCACATGGAACTCCGCAAGACCGCACTCCGCCTGCTGATTGTCTCGATCGTAGTGAGCGGCGCGTTGGCGGTCGCCGCTCTGGTGACCGGGGAGTTCGGGCAGCTACAGGCGAAGGTCCTGCTGTCAGCCCTGGCAACATCCGGCGCCAGCATCTGTGGCATGGCGTGCGGCGCTGCCTGGGATCAGGATCGGTGGAGACCCGCGGCGCTGGCGGGTCTGGGGATCGTCCTGGTGACGTTGGCGGTCACGTTGTTCGCCTTCTGGATCGAGCCCGAGCCTATCCAAACCTGGATGAAGACAGTGGCCAGCGGGTGGCTCCTCTCCGCTGCCGCCGCGCACGCGAGCCTTCTGGGCTTGGCCCGAACCGACCGGCTACTCGGCTGGGTCCGCAGCAGCTCGATTACCCTGGGATTCGCCTTGGCACTCGGTATCACACTGCCCATCTGGTCGAGCACGTTCCAGGACAACAACGCCTATTTCCGCGGCCTGGGCGTGGTGGGCGTGTTGATGCTCACGGGATCGTTAAGCCTGCCCGTAGCGTCGAGACTGAGGAACCTGCACGTTCCGGACGACTCCGTGGCTGACGACCCGCGCGCACGTGTGATGTGCCCCGCCTGCGGTCACGTGCAGTCGGCCTCCCTCGGGCGCATCCGCTGTGACCGGTGCCGCGCCGGCTTTCGCGTCGAACTGGACCCCGCATAGGACGGCAGCCCTGCCGAGCTAGTCGGTGCCGCTGAGGTCCTTGACGCGGATGTTGCGGAAGTAGACCGAAGAGTCGTGGTCGTGATTCTGCAGACCGATATAGCCTTCGGCAGCGAAGTCCTCGACCTTGCCGCGTGGCTCCGCCACCCAATCGACGACCTGTTCGCCGTTGAGCCAGACCGTGATCTTGTCGCCGACAAAGCGAATGCGGTAGCGGTTCCATTCACCGGTGGGCTTGGAGGCGAGGTGGCTCGACGGTTCCGCGTCGTACACGGCTCCGCTCTGGTGCACGCCCTCCGTGCTGACGTCGTGAATCTGAATCTCGAACGAGTGGTAGATGTACGCGTCACTGGAAGGCACGCCGGGCACACGCACGAACACCCCGGAGTTGGACTCGATCTTCGAGGTCTTGAACTCCAGTTCCAACTCGAAATCCGAGAACTCCTGGGCGCTGTACCAGAACAGTCCCATGCCGCCATGCGAGGCAAGAACGCCCGTGTCGGCATCGAGTTCGAAGTGGCCCGGGCCGTAATGGTTCCACCCACCCTTGTGGTACGTGCCGTTGTCACGCTGCCCGAGCAGACTCTCGAAACCGTCCTCCTGCGAACTGCCTCCTGCCCGGGCGCCACCGAGGCCGACCCCCAGCGCCACAATCGCCGCCAGTGCAAACAGAATGGCGGGCATGGGCAAACGCGCAACGTTGATGTTCATCGGTTCTTCCTCGCTAGCTGCTAGGCACCACGCGGATTCCACTCGCCGCGGGCAACGGCGGGGACGAAGGTCGAAAGTTCGGGATGTGGCAGGTAAATCGTCTCGCCGCGTTCGGCGCTCATGTAGGCGGCCATCAACAACTCGGTGACCTTGGCGCCATCCTCGAAGTTCTCCCACGGCCGCACCCCGTCACGGAACGCTCGCACCATGTAGCGATTCTCTCCGACGTAGCCGTACTCCGCCTCTTCGTCAGCCACCACTGGCATGGTGCCGGTCTCGGCGTTCTGTTTTTCCACCAGATCCTCGCCGGTGTCGCCTTTGACCTCGCGCGAGAAGAACACCTTGGGCCCGGCATCCAGCGTGCTCAGCGACATCGAGTACTCCGGACCGAGCATTTCCATGGTGATGCGAAGACCAGCGCCAACGAAGCACCAGGACGTGGTCGTCTCGACGACGCGCGGGTTGCCGTCGACGTCGCGAAATTCCACCAATGCTCGCGCATAGTCCTCCGATGGCTTCTTGAGATAGTCGTTCATGCCGTCGCTGGCAGCGCGCAGTTGCTCCGCATAGCGCGGCTGCTGCCACTTCAGACAGTTGGCGTAGCAGTTCACGCTTACCGGCGTCAGCGATTCCCGCGGCGCATCCGGCGCCGTGAGGAGGAAGCGCCCGGCCTCCACCGAATGGCACATCATGTCGTTGATCACGCCGCCGCCCTGCAACTCGCCCGACCAAAACCACGGCATGTGGGGTCCCGAGTGCTCTTCGGCCGCCCGGGCGAGATACGGGGCCCCGGTGAGTTCGGCGCCTCGCGACCACACGATGTGCTTGGCGCGCTCGACACCGGGAGTGAACAGCTGGTTTTCGAGATAGCCGTCGAGCACGTCGATCTCCCGCACCAGCTCCACCATCCGCCGCGCTTCCGCGACACTGCGCGCCAGCGGCTTTTCGCACGCCACGCCCACGAGCTCGCCCTGGCCGGACTTCACCGCGGCGACGATTTCTTCCATCACCTCGATGCGGGTGTAGTTGGGCGAGCAGATCCAGATCGCGTCGATCGCTGGATCGGCCACCATCTCGGTCACCGTCGGATAGGCCTTCGCCTCGCCGACATCCAGAGCACGCGCCAGCGCCGCCGCTTCCTGTGCCGTTTCGAGGCGCCGACTCACCACGCCGAGAACATCGGCATCGCGAATGGCCTCGAACGAGCGAATGTGAAAACGTGAGACAAAGCCGCCACCGACGATGCCGATCCCGAGCGGTTTCCTCATTTGATGCCTGACACTCCGGGGTCTATGTCCGGTGAGCTGTAGCGACGTCCCGGTCGTCCTTGAAGAACAGCAGGTACGCCACGGCACAGAGAATCGTGATCGCGCACGGTACCAGGAACACGGTCGACCAGTCGGTCACACCATTGTCGGTAAAACGATTCTGCACGTAGCCGGCGAAGTTGCTGCCCACGAAGCTCCCCACGCCGAGCGTGGCAATCGCGATCAGGCTCTGCGCCGATGCCCTCACGTCTGTGGGCGCGATGGTGTCGACGTAAATGAACGCAGCGACAAAGAAGAACACGTAGCAGAACCCGTGCAACGTCAGCGACGCGACCACGAGCCACCACGGCGACCCGATGGCGAAGATAACGTAGCGAATCGGCCACGCGATGACGCCTAGAGCCAACGTATTGCGCATCCCGTACTTCTTGAGAAACCACGACAACACGACGGCCATGACCAGGATCTCCGCGACCTGCGCAATGGTCATCACCCCGGACAGATTGGCCGCCGAAATGCCGATGGTGTCCGACACGAGGAAGGGGCCGGTGAGCACGTAGTAGAACTGCAGCTCCGTCGCCACCACGAACGAGATCGCCATGAAGATCGCGAAGTTACGATCCTTGAGCATGCCGAGCGCCTCGAGGAAGGCCCAGGGGCTCTTCGCCGACTTGTCGGGCGGCGTGTGCGGCAACAGCAGCGATTGGAACGCCATGGCTACCGACACCGCTCCGGCCAGCACCAGCATGTCGCCCTGCATCGCAAGCCCGTCGCCCGCCAGATTGCGCCAGAAGGAAAGCCCGAGGCCCGCCGCGATCCACCCGATCGTGCCCCACACACGAACGCGACCGAACTCGTCCTCGGAGCTATCGAGGTTGGCCATGGCGATGGAGTTGGTAAGCGCCAAAGTGGGAGCGTAGAGCAGGCAATAGATGAGCATCGCGGCGACCAACGTGCCGTAGTCGGTTAGGCGGGCGGCCCACAGGAGCAGCCCGCCACCGGCCAGCTGCAGCACGGCAATGACCCGCTCAGCCGCAAAGTAGCGGTCGGCCAGCTGGCCCCCGATGAACGGCGCGATGATCGTCGCCAGCGGTAGCAGCGAGTAGATCAGACCCGCTTGCGTGCCACTGAAACCGAGCTCACCCTGCAGGTAGGCGGACAGCACCGGCGCCCAGGCCCCCCAGATCGCGTACTGAAGGAACATCATCGCGCCGAGCTGTAGCTTCGCGTTACGCATCTTCCATCGGCCTCTAGATGATCTTCTGCTGAACCGGGTCCCACTCGACTCTGCGGCCGAGTTGATACGCCGCCGTCGCCATGTGGCAGGTGATCGCCTCTTCGAAGCCGCGATCGATGTTGCAGGAAGGCTCACCATCGAAACGGATCGTATCGAGCCAGTCCTTAATATGAAGCCAATGGGTCGAGACGCGCCGTCCGCCCCGGTAGGTGAACAGCAGGCCGCGGCTGGCGAAGTACTCCTCGGTTGCCGTGGTCACCGCGTCGAGCCCCTTGAAGCCTGGCCGATAGGTGAGCAGCGGCCGATCAGGATCGACGACATCGCTCTCGATCATGTCGGCGAACCGAGTCGACTGTGGTTCCGCCACGACGCGCACGCCAGAACCGACTTCCATCGCGGCGTCGTGGCCCATGAACACCTTGCCGCGGCCACGGCCCGACGCCAAGGTAGCGCTATAGACCAGCGTGAGGTCGCGGTCCGGGTACTCGTAGGCAACCTGGAAGGTGTCCGGTACGTCGCGGCCGTCCTTGTAGAAGTAGATCCCTCCGGAAGCCGTCGCGTACTTGGGAATACCGAGCCGCATGATTTGATTGACGGCATCATACTCGTGCGACAGCAGGTCGCCGCCAAGGCCGGTGCCGTAGTCGAACCAGCAGCGCCAGCGGAAGAAGCGCTCGAGGGAGAATGGCACCTCGTGCCCGGCGTGTTCCTGGAACTGTGCCCAATCGATGGTGTCGGGATTGCCATCGGGGTGGATGTCCCATACCCACGCGCCCCACGGGTCGTTGCGATTGGTGGTCGTCTCCACCAACGTCACCGGCCCGAGGATGCCCTTTTCGTACACTTCACGGGCCTTTTCGTGACTCTCGAGCTGGCGATTCTGATGGCCGAGCTGGAACTTCACCCCCGACTGTTTGACCGCCTCGACCACCGGCAGCACCTCTGCCTCGGTGCGCGTCATCGCCTTCTCGCAGTAGATGTGCTTGCCAGCGTTGGCAGCGTCGATGGCGATCTGCGCATGCCAGTGGTCGGGCGTAGCGATGATGACCGCGTCGACATCACCGTCGTCGAGCATCTCCGTGTAGCGACGGTAACGCTTGGCGCCCCGAC
This sequence comes from Acidobacteriota bacterium, assembly GCA_029263335.1. Lineage (GTDB taxonomy): Bacteria > Acidobacteriota > UBA890 > UBA890 > WLXD01 > WLXD01. The sequence continues at coordinate 52,997 of JAJCXS010000179.1, forward strand.
CCGGAGGGGCACCGCCGGGCCGGGTTTCGCAATTGGACGCGTCGATGCCCCACTGGGCGCGGTTGTCGAACAGGTCGCTGACCCCAGTCAGTTCGAGGTTCAGGTCACCGTGCGCCAGGTACTCGTCGAGCCTGCGGTCGCGGGGGTTGATGCGCTGTGCCTCACGGCGCTCGTCAATCCACTCCGGCCGAGGGAAGCCGGCCGCACGCACGACCGACTCGCCTTCACCACCGAACCCGATGATGCCGATGTTGATGCGATCGGACGGCGGCCGACTGGTGAGTCTATCGATGATGGCTGGAGCGTCGCCGGTAACACCGAGCTCGTCGATAATCGCCTGGCGGCGGGTGTTGTCGGCAGCTTTCTTGCCCCACGCCGCGGCGCCAAACGCACCTAGTACGGGAAGCGTAGCCAGCCCTTTGAAGAGGCCGCGGCGATCGACGCCAGCCGGCTTGTCCTGCGTATCGTCTGCAACCTCGGTGGATTCGGTGCTGTCGATCTGCTCTTCGCGATCGCGGGTGTCTTCGCTCATCGGTCGTCTCCGCGCGACAGGTAGCTGTCGAATCCGACCTGACGACCTGTGGGGAAAAGCCACAGGACGATCAGGGCAGCGAACTCAATCAGGGTCTTGTTGACGATCAGGTAGGAGCCTTCGGTCGGTGCGCTGGTCTCGTAGCCGGGCAGCGGCGCGCTTCCGAAGTAGTAGAGCGCAACCAGGACCGCGCCCATGAGGGTGGCAAAACGAGTGCCGATGCCGAGGATCATCGCCGCGCCGATCAGGGTCAGGCCCCACTCGTTGAGCCAATCGACCACGGTCAGGCGGCCAGGGTCGCTGGCCAGCCATAGATAGAGGCCATGGATCGGCCCCCTGGAGTCGGCCAGGAAGCCCGCCGAAGTCCAATACGGGTTGGTGAGCTTCGCCACCCCCTCGTACAGCAGGTGCCAGCCGATCAACATGCGCAATGCGACCATCGCCCAGAGTCGGGCACCGGTCAGAGTCGGGGTCGTGCTCATGACGCTCCGTGGTGGCCGCCGGGGATACCCTGCAGCCAGCTCGACGAGGGACGCTGCATACCCTGTGCATCGACGACAAGGCACGAGCATCCGGGGACGGATTCAACGAGGCGTGCGCCAGCCTCGGGGCCGGCGACGAAGGCGGCGGTGGCAAGCGCATCGGCCAACATCGTGCTGGGCGCACGCACCGTGACGGAACGGCACTCGCCGGGCGACGTACCGCTCGACGAAACGATGTGATGGCAGGTCTGCTCACTATCGAAATAGATCTCGTAGCTGCCCGACGTCGCCACCGCGCCGTCGTGGAGCGACAGCACATCGAGCTCAGCTCCAGGGTTGTCCGGATCCCGCACGCCGACGCGCCAGGGGCAGCTCCCGTCACGGCTTCCGCCAACACGAATGTCGCCGCCACCGTTGACCAAATACCCGGCCAGGCCGGCCGCAGCCAGGACTGCCGCCACCGCGTCTACGACGTAGCCTTTGGCGATGCCGTCCAGGGTGATCTCCACGCCGTCGTGGAGGCGCACCTGCCGCCCGTCTAGGGACACGCCTGCCGCGTTGACGCGCTCACTGGCGGCCCGCAACACAGCGGTGTCGGGTATGCCCGCCAGTCCCGCCTGGCGATGCATTCGAAACGCATCTACGACCGGCGTCACGGTGATGTCGAAAGCTCCGCCGCTCAGGAGGTGCACATCACGGGCCCGGTGCATCACCTCGAGAAGCTCGTCGGGACAATCCGCCAACCGTGACTCGGCATTCAAAACACCGAGAGCGCTGCTGTCGTCGAAGCGATTGAGAAGCTGGATGGTGCGATCCATTTCGGCGAAGCCAGCGGCCAGCGCCTCGGCCGCTCGCGTCTCCGAACCATCGAGAACCGACAAGGTCACGACGGTACCCATCGCGGGCACGGACTGCTCGAGGCGCCATAGACCGTTGCCGACGGACACGGATTCGCTGGCCAGGGGTTCCTCAGCACATTCGAAACCCAGGTCGAGAAGAGCGCGGAAGTTCCGGGCCCTGCGCACAGCGTCGGTCTCGTGAAGATTCTGCAACGGGTCGCCTCTGGTGGCAGCAGACGCCGGAGCATACCAGCCGGCCGCAGCTGGCTCCAGAAACTGCGCACCTGCGTTGAGATGCCTGCTAGTATTCATGCGCATATGCGCATAACTGAGGCTCGCATCAATGCCCCCTAGCCAGTCAACCGTTCGCCGCGCCATTCTCCGTCGCCTTCTCGAGAGCAAGACGATTGCCTCGCAGCAACAGCTTCGGGAACAGTTGGCGGAGCGCGGTCACCACGTGGCCCAGACCACTATTTCGCGGGATCTGGACGCCGTTGGCGCTCGCAAAGTACGGGATAGCTCCGGTACGCGGTATCAGTTGGCCGGCCGTGGCCGCGACACCGGTGCCGGCTTGCACGACGCCGCGAAGCGAATGCGCCTCTTCGTTCTCAGCATCGAGGCCAGCGGCAATCTCGTGGTCATCAAGACCCCGCCCGGGTCAGCGCACTCCGTCGCCGTAGCTCTCGATGCGACCGCGCCGGGAGCCATTCCCGAGCTACTCGGAACCATCGCCGGCGACGACACGATGTTCGTAGCCGCCCGCCCCCCCTTTGACGGCGAGGCGCTGGCCGCCCGCCTCGGTTCGATCATGGAGACGGTCCCTTGAAAGTCGTGCTCGCGTTCTCCGGAGGTCTTGATACCGCCGTCATACTGAAGTGGATTCAAGAGACGTATGGTGCCGAGGTCGTTGCGTACACCGCGGATGTCGGTCAAGGCGCCGCGGAGCTTGAAGCTGCGCGTGCCGCCGCTGCGAGCTGCGGCACCGAGCTCGTGGTCGAGGATCTTCGCACTGCCTTCGTCGAGGAATGCATCCTCCCTGCCGTACGGGCCAACGCTGTCTACGAGTGGTACTACCTGATGGGTACCGCACTGGCGCGGCCGGTGATCGCCCGCGGTCTCGTGCACACGGCCGAGATCCACGGCGCCGATGCCATCGCCCACGGCGCCACCGGCAAGGGCAACGACCAGATCCGCTTCGAGTTGGCCGCGTACGCTCTCAAGCCGGACATCCAGATCATCGCGCCGTGGCGCGAGTGGGACATGGCTGGCCGTTCCGACCTCGTGGCGTATGCCAACCAGCACGGCATCGACCTGTCGGCCGCGCCCAAACCCGAGTACTCGATGGACGCCAATCTCATGCATGTCTCCTACGAAGGTGGCGTTCTGGAGGACCCCTGGGCTGCCCCGCCACCTGACATGTTCCGCATGACGACCGATCCCGAAGACGCGCCCGACGCGCCCGAATACGTGACCGTCACCTTCGCCGACGGCAGCCCGGTGGCCGTCAACGGCGAGCAGCTCGGAGCGGTCGGGATCGTCGAGCAACTCAACATCATCGGCGGCCGGCATGGCATCGGCAGAGTCGACATCGTGGAGAACCGCTTTCTTGGCATGAAGAGCCGCGGTGTCTATGAGACGCCCGGCGTGACGCTGTTGCTGCACGCCCATCGCGCCGTCGAGTCGATCACTCTCGATCGCGAGGTTCACCACCTGCGCGACGAGCTGATTCCGCGCTTCGCCGAGATGATCTACAACGGCCTGTGGTTCAGTCCGGAACGCGAGGCACTACAGAGCTTCATGGACTCAGTGCAGGATCGCGTCCACGGCGAAGCGCGCCTGAAGCTGTACAAAGGCAGCGTAACGATCGAAGGGCGGCGTTCCTCGACCCACGGCCTCTACGATGAAGGCATCGCCACCTTCGAAGCGGACGATGTGTTCGACCAGTCGGACGCCACCGGGTTCATCCGACTGCGTGCCCTACGGCTGCGAACCCTCGGCGCACGGCGGATCTCGGAGGGCGAGTAGATGGGGATCCTGCGCGACAGGTTCGCCGGCGAGGCTGCCGATGCCATGCGTGCGTTCGCCTCGTCGCTCGAGGTGGACCTGGAGATGCTCGCCGAGGACATCGCCGGCAGCACGGCGCACGTTCGTATGCTTGGCGAGGTCGGGATTATCGACGGCGCGGAAGCTGAGACGCTCGCCGCCGGTCTGGCGGCGATTCTGGTAGAGATCGAAAACGGCGACTGGGCACCCACCGACGCGCACGAAGATATCCACATGGCTATCGAGGCCCGCCTCCTGGACACGATCGGCCCGGTCGCTGGGAAGCTGCACACGGCGCGTTCCCGCAACGACCAGGTCGCCACCGACGTGCGGCTGTGGCTGCAGCGGCGCCTGCCTGAAGTAGAGGGAGCCATCGGCGCGCTGCTCTCAGCCTTGCTCGACCGCGTGGAGGCCGACGGACAAATCGTCATTCCCGGCTACACCCATCTACAGCGTGGGCAGCCCATTCTTCTTGGCCACCATCTACTTGCCCACGCGTGGCCGCTGGCGCGCGACGTCGGACGCCTGCAGGACGCATGGAAGCGCGCCGACCAATGTCCGCTCGGCGCCTGCGCCATGGCCGGCACACCCTTCCCCATCGATCGGCAACGTACGGCTGAACTGCTCGGCTTCACCGGTCCCACCGACAACGCCATGGACTCGGTGGCTGCACGTGACCACGCACTGGAGATCGCCTCCGCGTGTGCGATCACAACAACGCACATGTCGCGGCTGGCGGAAGAGTTGGTGCTTTGGAGCACCACCGAGTTCGGCTTCGTGCGTCACGGCGATGGCTACTCCACGGGCTCGAGCATCATGCCGCAGAAGCGCAATCCCGACGCCGCGGAGCTCGTCCGCGGACGCGCCGCCCGTGTTCAGGGCAACCTGCAGACCCTTCTCTCACTGCTGCGCAGTCAGCCCCTGGCGTACAACCGTGACCTGCAGGAGGATCGGCGGGCGCTGTTCGACGCGGTCGCCTCCGCCGCCGATTGCGCCACCGTTCTCGCCGGCACGGTGCGCGAACTGCAGTTTGTCGATCGATTCGAGACCGAGCTGCACGGCGACTTCAGTCTCGCCACAGAGGTCGCAGACTTCCTCGTGGGCGAGGGGCTCAGCTTCCGCGATGCGCACGGCGCCGCCGCCCGCCTCGTGAAATGGTGCGAAGAACGCGACCTCGACCTCAGCGGCGTCCCGACCGAGGTCGCTGGCGAGTTTCACCCGGCGCTGGCCAATCAGCTCGGCAACTTGCTCGACCCACGCGCTGCCGCCGCGCGCCGAACCTCGACTGGCGGCACCAGCCGGGACGAGGTGATGCGTCAGCTCCACCTGCTACGCGCAGGGCTCGACAGCTGACCACATCGAAAACCGCTGTGTCCCAAAACACACAGCTCCTTCGATGGAGACGCGCCTTCAGGCTAGACTGTGCCTTCCCCCGGACTTCAGGCTAGACTGTGCCTTCCCCCGGATTTGAGTCGCCATCATGAGGGGGTCATTGTGCAACGGACGGGTACGCTGCGGCGAAGTTGCTTCTTGGTGGCGGCGGCAACGCTACTGGCCGCGTCGAACGGTAACCCGGGCGCGGAGCCACGCCGGGCTGGCAAGGCCAAGAAGGGCGAGCTACTGGCGCTCTCCGGAGACACGCTGAGTCAGATCCGCGTCTTTCGCGGTCGCCAACGCGGTGACAGCTTCGGTGGGAGCATCGGATTCGATGTCGTCCCCATCAAACGCAGGGCTGCTCTGGTCATCGGTGCGCCCGGCGCCAACGAAGGCGCTGGACAACTCCGCGTCGTCGACCATGACACGCGGGCGACCATTCTGGCGGTCGAACCCGAAGATCTCGCCTCCGCATCGGCCGGACGCCTCGGACACGCGATCGTGGACCTGGGCCATATCAACAACAGCGCGGCCGTCCATTGGGCGGTTGCAGCGCCCGGAGATTCCTCATCAGGAAGTGCCGGCGCGGCACCGGCTGTGATCTTCCTGAGCGAGTCCGAGCGCCGACTCGTCGAGCGTGCACGCGCCACCGGACCTGAGGGCTCGCTCTTCGGCTGGGCACTCGCGGGTGTCGACCATGCTGATTTCGGGGACAGCATCATCTCGTTCCTCGCGGTGGGGTCGCCACGCGAAGCCAACGGCAGTGAAACCGAGAATGGCGCTGTCTATGTGTACGACTCGGTGACAGGCGAGTTGATCTGGCGGCGCAGTGGCGAGCGCGAGAACGAACGGTTCGGCTTCTTCCTCACTGCAGGCCCCGACTACGACGGCGACGGTGTGGTCGATCTGTGGGTGGGTGCGCCAGGGCGCCAAGACCGCATGCCAGCGGGCCGCGTCTACCTCGTGTCCGGTGCCACGGGACGAACCCAGAGAGTCATCGATGCGCCCGCGCGTGCAGCTCTCTTCGGTTTTGCAGTGGCGGCCCGGCGCACGGCCAACGGCCACGGGGATCTGCTCATCGGCGCGCCAGCAACCAAGATCCGGAAGATGAAGAATGCCGGCGCAGCGTACTGGATGCCGGCACAGGGCAACAATCGGATACTCCGGGGCCAGACTCAAGAGGAGTGGTTTGGTGTCAACGTGAGTTTCATCACGGATCGCGATGGTGACGGCCAACTCGACGCGATTGTGTCATCACTCGACGGCAGTGACGACCGTCGCACGGATCGCCGGGGGCGCGTGTCGTTCGTTTCAACGGGTACCGGCGAGCGCTTGCAGGAACTGACCGGCAAGCGGGCCGGCGATCACTTTGGCGTCGCCCTGTTCGGGCTCATGATCGATTTCAACGATGACGGCGTGTTCGACTTCATCGCCTCCAGGACGCGCGCGCCGCTGCCGTTCATCCCCGACTAGGGCACGGTACAATCCGCGCATTCTCGACACCGGTCAGCCACGAGGAAGCCATATGCCCCACGACCGCCTTGACGCCGCATTGAGCGCCCACGTTGCCGGACTGAAACAGGCTGGAACCGCGAAAGGTGCTGAGGCGGTGGTGGTCAGTACCAGCGCGCCCGAGGGCGAGCGCGGGCCGCGCTTCGGACTTGCCGGCGAAGGTGATCGGCAGTTCATCCGCATGAACTCGAACTCCTATCTCGGCATGGGCCTGCGTGGCGACGTTATCCGTGCTGAGGAGGCGACCGTCGCACGGTTCGGCGCCGGTCCCGGCGCCGTCCGCTTCATCAGCGGTACCTACGAGACCCACGTTCAGCTCGAACAAAGGCTTGCGGCGTTCCACGGCCGCGAGGCCAGCATGATCCTCTCTGCGGCGTACGTGACGATCATGGGCACCATCGCGCCGTTGGTCACCAAGGAGACCGTGCTGATCAGCGATGAGCTGAACCACAACTGCATCATCAACGCGATGCGCCTGTCGCGACCCGCCTCGAAGGCGATCTACCCGCACCTCGACTACGCCGCGCTGGAGAAAGCGATCGAAGGGGCGAAGGGGAACGCCAAGCGTGCGGTCGTAGTTACCGACGGGATCTTCTCGATGCGCGGCGACCACGCGGAGGTCGACCGCATCATGGAGATCGCTACCCGCCATGACGACGCGTTCGAAGACAACTGCATCGTGGTGGTCGACGACTCGCACGGCGTGGGTGCCTTCGGCGCCACCGGCCGCGGCACCGAGGAGTACTGCGATTCGCCCCCGGTCGACATCCTGGTAGGCACGCTCGGCAAGGCGTTCGGAGTGAACGGCGGTTACGTGGTCGGCAGCGGCGCCCTCGTGGACTTCTTGCGCGAGTCTACGCCCATGTACATCTACTCGAATCCCATCACGCCCGCCGAGGCTGCCGCAGCGATGAAGGCCGTCGACGTTCTCGACTCGCCGGTCGGTCTGGCCCTGCTGGAGAACCTCAGGACGCTCACGCAGCGGTTCCAGCAGGGGTTGATCGACCTCGGGTTCGAGACCATCCCGGGTGACCATCCGGTGGTTCCGCTAATGTTGCGCGACACGGACCGCACCCACGCCACCGTGAAACACCTGTACGACAACGGCGTCCTGGCCACTGGCCTGGCGTTTCCCGTGGTGCCCCGCGGCGACGAGGAAATACGCTTCCAGGTGAACGCGGATCACACTGCCGGCGACATCGACGCGGTCCTGGCAATCCTGGCGGAAGTGGCCTGAGTCAAGCTCGCTAGAGTCGCGGCACGATCACGCGCGGTTGCCAGGAGCTGGTCGCCCGCTACTGCTGCTCTGCCACCCGCGCTTCGATCGCCGCCATCTCGACGTCGAGTTCCCCTGCCGTGATCCAGCGGCCGCCCAGCATCACGCCAGCGCGATCGGCGAAGTTGCCGATGTCCTCGACCGGGTCGGTGTTGAGCAACACGAGATCGGCAAGCAGTCCCGGCGCCACCGCGCCGAACTCGTCGGTGGCCTCATAGAACTCGGCCACGGCGCGCGTTCCCGCGTACAGAACGTCGGCCGGGCTGATCCCGGAGTCCACCATCACCTGCATCTCGTGGTGGATCGAGAAGCCCGGCACGCTAAACAGCTGCGGCGAGTCGGTCCCCAGCAACACCACCACCCCGGCTTCGTGCAGCGCCTTGAGCACGCGGCGGCGCAACGAAAGGATGTTGGCTACCGCTTCGGGATCGGCGCCGAACTGCTCGACGCGCTGGTCGATACTCGTGACCCAGCCATCCACCATCGGCGCCGGCATGTACCGGGTTTCGGGTCGAAGCTGCAGCCACTCGGCGCCGCTACGCGAC
>JAJCXS010000180.1 GCA_029263335.1 Acidobacteriota bacterium
CGCTCGAGGGCGCGAGCCATCACCACCCGCAGCTCATCGAGTTTGATGGGTTTGGTGAAGAAGTCATAAGCGCCGCGCCGAACGGCCTCGACCGCTGTCCTCCGCGTCCCATAGGCAGTCATCATGACCACCAGCACATGAGGCTGGCGACGCCGGATGTCGGGAAGCAGGTCGAGCCCTTCTACATCTGGCAGGCGATGGTCGAGCAGGACGAAGTCGTACGACTCTTCGTCGAGCCGCGCCAGGCCACCGGCGCCGGTCTCGGCTTCGTCGATCTGCAACCCGTCTCGATCGAGGGCCGCGCGCAGCGTGTAGCGCACCTCCTCGTCGTCATCGATGATCAGTAGCCGGCGACCTTTCATCTCAAGCCGCTCCCGCCAGGATCGAACCATCTTCGTCGGCACCAAGGTGCGCGATCACAGGCGCGCGCGTGGGCAACGTCAAAGTGAAGCTCGTGCCCGCCGAGCGGGCGCTTTCGACCTCGATCGCGCCGCCGTGCGCGTACGCAATCTGCTGCGCGATAGCCAACCCGAGGCCAGTCCCGCTACCTCGACCCGACACAAAGGGCTGGAATATGCGTTCGCGATCCTCGAGTTCGACGAACGAGCCCGTGTTGTGGATCGTAACGATGAGGTTCCCGTCACGCTGTCCGGTCGTCACCACGATCGCGCCGCCGTCCGGGGTGTGGGCAAACGCGTTGCGCAGCAGGTTGTCGAACACGCGGGTAATGCGGTCGGCATCAACGGTGCACGGAGGCAACGTCTGCGCGTAGTGCTCTTCCACCTGGACCCGGTTGGCGATTTCGCCAACCGAAGCAAACTCGACGGCCTCGCGAACGAGGCCATTCAGGTCGCGCTCTTCGAGATCGTGGATTTCTGTGGGCACCAGATCGAGAAGCTGACTCACGAGTCGCTCGATGCGGCCGGCAGCCCGGGCGAGGACGTCGAGATGCCGATGCCCGGCGTCATCCGCGGGCAGACGTTCGTGCAGCAGTTCCACCAGGCCCAGAATCGAACTCAGCGGATTGCGGATCTCATGTGCCAACTCGGCGGCGAACCCGCCCACGACCATGAGACGGTGCGCGCGGCTTACCTGCCGCTGGACGCGCTCCAGATCTGGCGCCTGATCGAACACCACGAGCACGGATACGATCGCTTCGTCGCCGGCAAGCACTGTGCCCTGCAGGTCGACCTCCAGCTGCTGACCCCGCGTGTTCACCCAGCGCAGCTGACGCAAATCGAAGGCTTCGCCCTTGTCAAAGGCCTCCCCCAGCGCTTCGGTGATGGTGTCATTCTCCGCCAGTGCGGGAATTAGCACGCGGAAGCTGCTTCCGATTACCGCGTCGGCATCGACCCCCAGCGCCACAGCAGCACGCGGGTTGATCGATAACACGCGACCGTCGCGCGCGAACGAGATCATGCCGTCAGCGACCGAGTGCCGGGCGTAGTCGCGCACCGACTCCAGCAACTCGTTGATGGCACTCACCAGCGGTGCGACCTCGCCGTCGGTCTCCAACTCAACGGGGAAGTTGAAGTTACGGCGGGCAAGAAATTCCGTACGGCGCGCCAGCGTGTGCAGTTGTCGTGTGAACGCCAGCGCGATAGCGAGGCCGATCAGACCGCCAAAGACCGCGAGCGCCAGCAACCACCACCATGACTCAGGAAAGGTAGACCAGACACGCGCCGCGTTCTCGGGAGACATCTGGGCCGTCGCGTCGTAGCGCCCGATTTGGAAAGCGTACGTACCCACCGCGAAGGCGAGCAGCCCCGTAACAAACGGCAGGGCTACCGCCAGGCGAAGCTGCGGCTTTCTTGGCTTGCGGCGATCCGCCCGTACGGCGGGGGCCGAGGAGTCCGGCATGGTCTCTCCGATAGTCACCGCCACGGCGTTGTGGCAGCGCTGGTCATCTGCCGGTAATTCTAGCGACGGACACCGTCACGAACGAAGCCAAAACGTCATTAATCGTCGTTACAGCTCGCCTCCGGCCGGAGTTGACCACTTTTACACATCAAAAATCATCGATGATGATTTAGGGGCTGACTTGACCGGATCCAGCCGACTACCATCGGCCCCGTACCGAATCCTCTGAGATGAGTGCGAATACCCATGCAAAAAACTCGCTTCCTGCTCAAGCTCACCGTGCTGACCCTGCTCGTAGCCGCCACCGGTGCGGCGCCTAGCGCGAGCGCCCAGCAACAGGACGTGTACGAAGGAGCCTCCACCGGCCCCGAGGTGCGCATCACCATGCCCTCCATCGTGTGGGGAGAGGAAAGCACCAACGCCACGGCGTTCGAGTGGAGCACGCGCATCGAGAACCCCAACGACGAAGGCGTCGTGGTCAAGGTACGCCTCGACCTTCTCGATGCTCAAGGTGAAGTACTTCAGCAGGAGTACGTCACCAGCCAGATCGGTCCGGGGGCAGCCGTTCTTGCGCACCAGAACAGCGAAATCGACAACTACTGGATCGACCAGGTGGTCGAGGCGACCGCACACCCCGAGGCGTGGTGGGCAGACGAACCGTTCAAGTTCCGGACCGTTGCCGCCTTCGTCGACGGCCTGCAACGCCTCGAAATCTTCTATGTGCTCGAGGATTGGAAGGGCCGTCCGGTGGTGAGTTCCGGCACCGTCGATATGTACATCGTCGAGCGGGAACGCATCCGCGCCCAGTTCAAGGGCGGCGGATTGGCAAGGCCATTGACCACCCTGTACGCCCGCCGGTTCGACGTTAGTGGTCGCGACTACTCGCGGCGACGCATCGGATTCATGTCGACGGACTATGCGCCGCCGGCTGTCAGCTTCGGGCCGATCCACTACTCGATCTTCGATCGCGAGCCCGTCGGTGATGAAGGCCTCGTACGGCTCGTATTCCGCACCGCAAGTGGCCGCGAGATCGTTGGCGAGGATCGCGTCTACTTCTAGGACGGCCTGGTCGGAGCCGCCGGACGGCCCCACCCTGGCACACCCTCGCGCGAAGATCCGCCGCCCGTTCCGTCACCTGACAGAGGCGATCACTGCGGATCGCGCGAGACGGCTACACCAGTTCGGCGGACCCACCGTCGCGCAGGATTGCGCAGCGTACCACCTTGACAGTCTAAAACGCAGCGCCTAAAGTGGTCATTGTTAGTTACGCTGAATCAGACTATGCCAGCCGTGGCAATCAGCGACCGGAGTTGACCGTTTCGTCTGCGGGCATGCGCACCGAGGCGAAACAGGCCAGGAGGGAACAGATGGCCGAGCGCGAGACCCGTCCGACCATCATGACGCTGGAGGAGGTTGCCAAGTACCTCCGGCTGCATAAATCGACCGTCTATCGCATGGCGCGCGAAGGCAAACTGCCCGGCAACAAGGTGGCAGGCCA
>JAJCXS010000181.1 GCA_029263335.1 Acidobacteriota bacterium
CGTCGGTCAGCTCCTGCATGGCTTCGAGCCAGGCGCCATAGTCCTCGCGGCTCGCGCGTAGCGATGGCAATCCCCGTTTGGCGAAGCCCGCTGCCGCGGAAGGAACAACCACGACGGATGCATCGGTATGTCGATTCCTGACCGCGCCGAAACCCTCCATGTTGCGCCGCTCGAGCGCTACGATGCCCTGGCGGTACCTCGCATCCATGCGTACGGCGCTGTCGCTGCCAAGTGCGCGAATATGGGGCTCGTCGTAGTGGTGATAGCGGGTGACCGCGTCGAAGTAGCGCGCACGATAGCGGCGATCGAAGGCGACCTCGGTATCGCCCGGGAAGATCGACTCGTCGCCCACCAGATACGGGTATGCCCCGAATGCCTCGGCGAACTCGTCGCGCGCGCGGATCAGCGCGGCGCCGACCGCCGGCAGATCGCGGTCACTTGGTCCGAACGTATGCGAACCGTACAGGTACACGAGGGGACGCCCGTCGATGCGCAACAAGCCCGACATGTTGTCTCCCGCCGCCTCGACCAGCCATTGCCCCATGCGGCGGAAGTCCTGCGCCAGCTTGGCGGCGTGAGGCTCGTTGCGAGCCATGTCGATGCGGCCGCTCGCCGCCAGGTTGATCTGGCTTTCGTACAGCAGTCCGACGCGGCGACGCGTGCGGTTGCTGGCGCTCAGGTAACCGCGCTCGTAGGCTCGCAGCACCTCACGGTTATCGATCCAGGAAAGGACATCGGCACTGATGCCGAACTCCTCCTTCAGGGCGTTGAACTGCTCCTCCGTACGTCGGTCCGTGGACAGGTAGTCGCCGCCCACATAGCGGACCATCGGAGCTTCAGCTCGTCGTCGTCCGCGACCGTACCAGCCGTAGTGCCAGCACGCGGTAATCGGGCGTGGGGGGAGCCGTGTGCCGAGTGCAGGCGCCAGCCGGTCGAAGTGGGCCAGGCGATCGCCGTCGACACGGCCTCGGCCGAGAAAATCGAGCCGGGCGTTCCAGTCGCGTTCTGGACGGGCGCGATGGCCGCGGGTCGCGCTGGGCGCGGCAGCGAGAAGCCGGCGGTCGCTTTCCGAAACGAACCCGTTACCGTCGATGTCGAATGGCCAGGGAAACCGCGAGGGACGCTGCGGCAGGGCCATGGAGATGCGCGGTGCACCCAGCGCCAGTGCCCCCACCACGGCGTCGCGAATAGCTCGACGACGAGAGATGTGGCGGGACCAGGCGCCTGAGCTCACTGCCCGGGGCCGGGTCGAGCGCGGCGCTGTCGAGCAAGCTCTCGGGCCGCCGCGACTTCGTCGTCGTCGCCCTGCAGAATCGCCGCGAACAGCGGCTGCAGGCCCCGGAACCAGGTCGCGGCCATGTGGGCGTAGCCGGCAGGATTAGGATGAATCCGGTCAGAGTAGAGCTGATTCTGCTTGAAGAAGGCCCAGTACTGATCCACCAGAAGCGCCCCTTCCTGCTCCGCCAGCGGCGCGATGAGGTCGTTGTAGCCGGTGATGCGGGGGTTGATGCCGCCCAGGAACCCGGCGTTGGTTCGCGGTGTCACGGTGGAGATGATCGGTAGCCCACCGGCTGCGATCGTGTTCCTGATCATGGCCCGGAGATTGGTCTCGACGGTATTCTCATCGACGAGAACGGACGCGTCGTTGGCCCCTTCCATGATGAATGTGTACAGCTTGGGCGAAGTCGCGTTGAGTCCGGCCAGACGCCCGAGGCCCTCGGTGGTCGTTTCACCGCCCATGCCGGCGTTGGTCATGGAGATGAGCTTGCGGTTCAGGAAATCGGCGATGTATGTCGCCAGCGGGGCCGGGTAGCCTTCGGTAAGCGTGGGAACGCCGTTGTCGTCCGCCACGCCCTGGGTGATCGAGTCGCCGAAGGCACGGTAGGTGCCGGGCAGCGTCAGCGTTGCCGCGCTCACGACGGACCGTGCCGGCAGCGATGGAAGATCGAGATCAGCGCCCGGGTGCTGCGTGGCTTCGGAGCGGCGCAGCCGACCCACCGCGTACGCGCCTCCATCGGTAGAGGCCAGCAGGGTCTCGCCCTGCAGCGCCGCGCTCAGCCGAGAGGAGCCGACCTGGCCGATGTGCGCGGCGCTTTGCCAGCCCTGCGGGTTGCGCGCCGCTACGCGCAGCTCGAACGTTGTCGGCAAGACCGTTGCCCAGGCGATTGCGTCGCTCTCGCCGCCCAGTACCGAAGTTACGCCGGAGGCGCTGTTATCGAGGCGCTCCGCGGCGGCGAATGCTCCGTCCGGTAGTTCGTGGGTGGCGAACGGCTGGTACCCGGTGGGGGAGTAGCCGCCCCACGACACCACCAGGCTGGCGGCGCGCCCGCGCCCGATATCGGGGAACTCGTCCGGTACGTCGTTGTTGGTGAGCGGCTCCGGCGATGACCAACCACGGTCCGATCGTCGGCTGATCCAGACCTCGGTATCGGTGCCGTCATAGGCGCTCCAGACGACGGCGGGCTGCTCGTGGGCATCCACCGCGATCGCCGGAACTCCCGGCGAGTCGCCAATGCTCGGGAGGCGCTCGGGGACGGACAGCCGGCGGCCGTCCCACTGTGCCGCCACGAGAAAACTCGTCCCGTTGGCATCTTCGCTGACCCAGACCATCCAGGTCGTGCGTCGACCGGCGGCCACCGCGGGGTGGTGATCTGAAACGCCCGCATGTCGCAGCCGCCGTGCCGGCCGCCAGCCGGCGGTGCCACCACGCTGCGCCCATAGCTCGGCCCCATTCGCTCGCCAGCGGGCGGCTACGACCAGAAACTCGCCTTCCGGTAGGGCCACCATGCAGGGGGCGCCATCGTCGCCTACCCCCGAGGGACCAAGCGGGCGGGCATCGCTGCCGGCGGGCAGACTCACCAGCACTCGCCTGCCGGCGGCTGTCGAGCCGGTGAGAGCTACCGCGGGGACATCGCCGATCGCGGTGGCCGGTCGCAGTCCGGGCGCTGCGACGAGGTCGCGAAGCTGGCCCTGGCCGGCCGCGACAGAGAGAGCGGGCAGGCTCAGAACCAGGAGAAAGAAACAGTATGCAAACTTCCGCATCGTTTTCATGCTTTCGGTAGTCGAGTCATCACACGCGACAGCGAGCTGATGCCATCATGCTAAAAACCTCCTCGCCGTGCGACAAGCTGGAGAATTCTATGCCACTTCCGATAGCGCATTCACTCCTCGGCGGGGCGGTCTGCGTAGCCAGCGACCGTGATGGCGCTCTGGCGGGCTATCAGCGCTTCGCGATGGCTGTGGTTCTGGCCAACGGCGCCGATCTGGACTACCTGCCGGGCATGCTGGTGGGCGACCCGCATCGCTTCCACCGTATGGCTGCCCATTCGCTCGGTGGCGCGCTTGTGGTCGCCTTGCTGGCGGCCTGGTTGGTGCGACACGGGTGGGTGCGTGCATGGCCGCTCCGACCCGGCTGGCCTTCGGGCGCCGGCGGCACCGCCCTGATCGTGGCACTGCTGTGGGCGAGCCATATCCTGCTCGACAGCCTCAACGCCGATCTTAGCGAACCGGTCGGGGTGATGATGTTCTGGCCGTTGTCGCAAATGTGGGTGCCGGCCCTGCCGTTGTTCTACAACGTCGACAAGATCTCCGGGCCGGCGTCGCCCCTGGCGTTCGCGCGCAGCCTGGTGACGGCGCACAACCTGCGCGCGGCGGCGCTCGAGGTAGCCGTCACCGGACCGTTGCTCGGCCTTACGATCTGGTGGCGGCAGGGGTGGCGCCGCCAGCGCTAGGTAGCGCTTCGCTAGAGCCCGGCGGTGTCGGTCGGGCCGAGACTCAGCAGGTCGGCCGCCTGTGGCATCAGGCCCAGGGCGCCCCGTACCTGACCGTCGTGCTTCAGCAACACGATGCGCCCGGCTTCGAGGCCCCAGATGTTGGCCGCGACGTGAGCTGCAACATATTTGCGTAGGTCATCGCGTGCTGCGGTGACGGTCTCCTCGTCCAGCGGGACGCCTGCGGCGTCGAGTGTCGGGCGGATGCTGGGCCAGTTGAGAAAGTCGATGAACTCGTCGAGCATCGCATCGTCGACCTCGAAGTCGTCGAGGTACTCGTCGAAGGTCGCCGGGATGGCCGCGGTGTTCTCGCCCACGTACCGCGTCGCAAACTGGAAGGTGTAGCGCCGGTTGTACAACCAGACGGCGAGTCCGGATGCCTGCGTGGGGTCCATCTCGACGTCGGGCATGATGCCTCCGCCGCCGTAAACCTTGCGTCCGGCGGCTGTCTCGAACTCCGGCATGCCGTCATCGCGGGCTGCGTAGATCTCCTCCCAATCGGGCACCGAGTAGTCGGCGTCGTCGCCGCCCACATAGGGGCGCTGAATCAGGCGACCGCTGGGCGTGTAGTAGCGCGCGATGGTGAGGAACAGCGCCGAGCCATCGTTGAACTCGAACTGGTTCTGCACCAGCGCCTTGCCCCACGTGAGTTGCCCCACGACGAGCGCTCGATCCCAATCCTGCAGGGCTCCGGCGACGATCTCGGAGGCACTCGCCGAGTTGTGGTCGACCAGGATGATCATCGGCACTCGAGCGTGCGTGTCGCGATCACTCGAGAAATTCTTGCCGTCGGCGTTGGGCGCCTTGCCGCGCGTTTCGACGATCTGTTTGCCACCCGCCAGGAACTTGTCGGTAATACGAATCGCCTGGCTCATCAGGCCGCCGCGGTTGCCGCGCAGGTCGAGCACGAAGGCATGCATGCCCTCGGCCTCGAACTCTTCGAGATAACGTTCGAGCTGGTCGGCGCCCTTTTCGGAGAAGGTGGTGAGCCACACGTAGCCGACACCCGGTTCGAGCATCGTGGCAGCCAGCACCGCGGGCACCTCGACCTCGTCGCGCGTGATGCTCACATCCCACTCTTCGTCCAGAGCCGGTCGCCGCACCGTCACGTCGACACGAGTTCCCTTGGGGCCGCGCAGCAGTTCGTAGATCTCGTCGTTGTCGAGCCCGATCGCACTCTTGCCGCGGATCTGCACGATTTGATCACCTGGCCGCAGGCCGAGCTTCTCCGACGGGCCGCCCTCGAGCGCATCGAGGACCGTCAGGATGCCGTCGAAGATATCGAACTGGATGCCAATGCCGTGATAGTCGCCCCGGTAGCGTTCACGCAGCGTCCGATACTCGTCGCTCGAATAGTAGTGCGAGTGAGGATCGAGATCGTCGAGCATGCCCTGGACGGCGTTCTGGAAAAGCTCGTCTGCCTCGACATCCTCGACGTAGTAGGCCTCGATGATGTCGAACATGCGGCTGAGCGTGTCCAGGCGCGCCGCCAGGCGCTGCGTCCGTGACGCGACCGCGGGCCCGGCGATGGCCGCGGCCACGACGACGCTGACGATGAGGGCGGACAGAAAACGCTTGCGACGGAGGCTCATGTTGATCGAAGTTGCGACGGAAAGGGTTAGCCGTCCAGGCATTGTTACTGCGCCGCTACGCGAGCGACGAGCGCTACCCCTCTAAGATAGCTGACACGCGGAGGCACTTGCTAAGCCATTCCGTCGGATTCGCTACGAAAACCGTCGCGCCGGGTACGCGGCGACCCAGTCTCGAGGACAATCACGATGAACACTCGCCGACAGATTCGCTGCTTCGTCATGGTCTCCGTGCTGTTACTGGTTGCCGTCGTCGGTACGAGCGGGGCCGCGTTGCCACCTGCCGCAGACACGGTGCTGCGCAACGCCACGCTATGGACCGGCGTGGGAACCGGCACCGAAGTAGGCAGCGTTGCGCTGCTGCACGATCGCATCGTGGCGGTGGGCACCGACGCGGAGGTCAGCCAATGGATCGGGGAAGGCACCGAGGTCATCGATCTGAGCGCGGCGATGATCGTGCCGGGCTTCATCGACAACCACGTGCATTTCTCATCCGCGGCGCGCCTGTTGCTGGGCGTCAATCTGCTCGATGTCGACGACGTGGATTCTCTGGCCGCAGCAGTACGCGCAGCCGACGCGCGTATGCCGGAGGGAGCCTGGCTCGTGGGCGGCGATTGGAGCGCCTATCAGCGCTGGCCGCAGGGCGCCGAGCAGCCTCTTGAGGGCGATATCGAGCTGTTCGAGCCAAGCCGATCGATGGTTGACGGTTTCACGGCCGACCGGCCGATGCTCCTATCGCGTTTCGACCGGCAGGCGTGGTTCGCCAACGGCGCGGCACTGGCGGCGGCCGGGATCACCGACCAGGTGGTGGACCCGCCGGGTGGCGCTTTCGGCCGCGATCCGGAGGGACGGTTGACGGGAATGCTCTGGGGTTCCGCCACGGACTTGGTGCGCGAGGCGATACCCGAGCCGTCCCACGCGCAGCGGGTGGCGGAGACCCATGCGGCGCTGCTGCGCGTTCGCGAGAACGGCGTTACCACCGTGCACGACATGTCGCCGAGCTATCAACTGCGGATCTATCAAGAGCTGCTGGCACGCGACCAACTCACCGTGCGCGTGCACTACCGCCCCATGATTTCGGACTACAGACGGCTCGCCGATGTCGGGGTGATGTCGGGCTTCGGCGACGACTGGATCAAGCTCGGCGCGGTGAAAGGCCATATCGACGGCATCATGGGCAATTCGTCGGCTCTTTTTCAAGAGCCCTACGATCACCAGCCGGATTCGCGCGGTCGTCTTCGCGACGTGATGTTCCCCGAGGGCAACCTGCAGCGCTTGATGAACGAGGCTGATGCTGCCGGGCTGCAGATCACGGTGCACGCCATTGGCGACGCCGCCAACGAGATGCTCCTCGACATGGTGGAGGACATGGTCGCAGCCAATGGCGAGCGGGACCGGAGATTCCGCGTTGTGCACGCGCAGGTTCTGCACCCGCGCGACATCCCCCGCTTCCAGCAACTCGATCTGATCGCCGAGGTGCAGCCGTTCCACGCGATCGACGACATGCGCTGGATGGAGCAACGCATCGGCGACCGGTCTCAGGGTGCCTACAACTTCAAGAGTCTGCTCGACTCGGGCGCAACGCTATCGTTCGGATCCGATTGGCCGGGCACCAATGCCGCGTGGTACCCGATTTCGCCAGTGTTGGGCATCTACGCCGCGGTAACTCGCAAGACGGTGAACGGTACCCCCGAAGCGGGATGGTTCCCGGAAGAACGGGTGGGTGTCGAGGATGCTCTGCGCGCCTACACTGTGAACAACGCATTCGCCGGCTTCGAGGAGGCCGACAAGGGCACGCTGGAGGTCGGCAAGCTGGCCGACCTCACGGTGCTCGATCGCGATCTGCTATCGATTCCCCCCGACGAGATCAAGGAGGCGCAGGTGCTCTACACGATCGTCAACGGTCGCATCGTCTTCGCTGCGGGGTCGGTGCGGTGACGGAAGACGGCATGGACGACGGTGGGGAAGACGTAGTCCCGGTAGATATCGAGAGACCCGAAGGACTGCGCGTCGGCGTGCCGTGGGAGCGCCCCACTCCCGGAATGTCGTTCGCCGGCCTGGTGCAGACCACGCGCCTGTTGCTGTTCACGCCGACCGATGCTTTTGGTCTGATGCGTGTGAACGGGACGATGACGGCGCCTCTTGTATACCTGGTGGTGCTCGGCACCGTCGGTACGTTCTTCGGACTGCTGTGGCAATCGTGGGCCCGCGCGATGCTCGGCTCCGTCGCCGGCGGCAACCTGCAGACGTTGGCCGTGGCCAACTCCTACGGGGTCATGAGCTTCGTGATCGCACCGTTCGTCATTCTGCTGATGGCGGTTGTTGCGACGGCTGTACACCATCTATTTCTGCTCTTGTTGGGCGGCGCGCCGCGCCCGCCCGACGTCACCATGCGCGTCGTTTGCTACGCCTGGGGTGCCTCCTACGTATGGATGTTGATCCCGGCCTGTGGTGGCCTCGTGGCAACGGTCTGGGGCGCGGCGATGACGATTGCCGGACTTCGCCAAGCTCAGGGCGTGCCCGGCGGTCGGGCGGCGGCGGCCGTGGTGGTGCCCTATCTGATCGCCCTCTGCGGCTTGCTGGCGCTGTGGACCGTAATGGCGACCACCATGTTGGACTCGCTGCCGTGAGCCGGTCCGAGTGAGGTCGCGATCAGTTGCCGGTTACCGGCTGGGGTCCGTCGAAATAGCGCTGGTGGGCGCGGTGGCTCTTGCCGGTATCGCGGTGGCACGTAGCCACGCGCTCTGGCGAGATCGGTTCCAGGTGGTGTGTCCAGCCTGGGCGGTTCTGGGAGTGCCGTGCCCGACCTGCGGAGCAACCCGGGCCGTTGTCGCGGTGATGCAGGGAGAGTTGTCGGTGGCGTTGGCCTGGAATCCTCTGGCCGCACTACTGGGAGTCGGGGCAGTGATCTCGGTGCCCTTCGTCGCGCTGGTTCTGGGCGGACGGATGACGGCGCCGCGCGTTCCCACGAGCCTGGGCACCGTGTCGCGAACGGCCATCATCGCCGTGTTCGTCGCCAACTGGCTGTATCTGCTGCGCTACTTCGGCGGCTAGCGGGCCGCGCGAAGCTACTCGGCAGCTCCCAGCAGCGGTCCAGCGACCCGACGGATCTCGTCAGCTGACATGCCCTCGCCGAGATACTTGCCATCGATGCGCAGTTCGAAGTGCAGGTGCGCACCGCTGTTGCCACCCCGACTAGCCGATTCCATTCCCGAGTTGCCGACGAAGGCGATCACCGCGCCGGCCTCGACGCTGGCACCCGTGACGACTCCCGGGGCGATGCCGGACAGATGGGCGTAGCGACTGATGACGCCATGACCATGGTCGATCCAGACCTGGCGGCCCCGCAGCTGGTCGAGCTGCGCCTCCGGCGTCGTGCCGGCAGCCTGCGAAATGGCGATGGCCTCGTCGTACTCCTCGGCGGCGAGTTCCACATAGTCGGTGTCCGCTCGCACGACGGTGCCGACCTTGACGGCAATTACCGGCGCGCCGTACCCGGTGGGCACACCGACGTGACCCGGGTACATATCGAAGCCCTGGTGGATACCAAAACGATACGCGCGTCGCGCCCCCGGTAGGAGGCGGTCGGCGTCGGGCAATTTGGCACCGAGAACCGGCAACTGGAAGCCGGACAGCCTCCAGTCGTCGTAGCCGCCGCGCAGCGTCTCGACGAACTCGCGCAACGAGGTGTCGACCAGCTCGACGTTACCCGGTCCGGCGGCTTGCGCGGACGCCAGGTACCCCGGCGAGCGCATCAGCTCCTGGAGCGCCTCCGGCACTCGACCGCTATCGAGCACGCCGTCGGCGCCGAAATCCCACGCGGCGATCTCGCCCGTGGCCACCAGCTGCCCTTCGGCGTCCATGCCAACGTCGTAAGCGACGACATCGCCGCTGCCATCATCGTTGCGATCCCATCGCCAGATCGTGGCTTGGTCGCCGATGTGCTCGCGGGTCAGGTCGGCGTTGCCACTGGCATTCGTGTCGTAGAGGGTCACGGCGACATCGATGCGGGAGGCCGGCCCCGTCAGGAGTCCCATGTACCAGGCCCCGCCGCCGGCGAGGGCAAGAAGGGCAACGGCGAGGATGACGACACGCTTCATGGGCAAACTTCTCTGAGCGAAGGGGGCAAAAGGGCCAAGAAAGCAGCCTATCACGGGTTAATCTGGTGCTCCGGCCGCGCCGCTTCCGGCGGAGTCGGAGTTCTACTGGGAGGTAGACCGCATGCCAACTCGCCCAATGTCGCGAGCTGCGGCGCTGATTCTTGCGGCGCTGCTGGCGCTCGCGGCCACGCCTGTTGGCGCCGCCGAGGAACTCGACTGGGACGCCATCGGGGAAGAGGCCGTCGAGCTGCTGCGTCAGTACCTTCGGATCGACACGACGAATCCGCCGGGTAACGAGATTGCCGCTGCGGAGTTCTTTGCCGGCCTGTTAGCCGCCGAGGGTGTCGACGCGGAGGTCTTCGAGAGCCTCCCTGGGCGCGGCAACCTGGTAGCGCGCCTGAAGGGAGACGGTAGCCGCGGCGGGCACATCGTGTTGCTCAACCACATGGATGTGGTGCCCGTATCGGCCGAATTCTGGAGCGTCGACCCCTACGCCGCCGACATCGTCAACGGACGTATCTTCGGCCGCGGCATCACCGACATGAAGGCAGACGGCATCGTGCAATTGCTGGCGATGCTGGCGCTAAAACGTGCCGACGTCGATCTCGGTCGCGATGTGGTGTTCATGGCCACGGCCGCCGAGGAGACCGGCGGGATCGAGGGTGCCGGCTACATCGTCAAGAACCGACCGGACCTGCTCCACGGCGTGGAGTACGTGCTCACCGAGGGCGGTGGCGGCCAGCGGCGTGGAGACCGCGAGGTTCACGAGATCGAATTCACCCAGAAGACGCCGCTGTGGCTGCGGCTGATTGCCGTGGGACCCGCCGGGCACGGGTCGCGCGCCATCGAAGACTCGGCCGCCAATCGACTGGTACGGGCGCTCGATCGCGTGCGTACCTACCGACCGCCTCTCCAGTTGGTGGCTCCGGTCGCCGCCTCGATTCGAGCGACGGCCGGCTTCGAGCCGGATCCTTATCTGCGTGACGCCGCACGGCGCATCGACGAGACGTTTACGCAGCCGGGCGTGCTCAACGCATTTTCCTCGCGGATGGGCAACATGCTGCGCAGCACCATCGCGATCACCGCGATCGAGGGCAGCACCAAGACCAACGTGATTTCCCCAAGGGCAACGGCTGAGCTCGATTGCCGCTTGCTACCGGGCGTCGATGCCGACTTGTTCATCGCCACACTGCGCGACGTCATCGACGATCCGGGCATCGAGATCGAGACGATGCTGCGCTTCGATGCCTCCGAGTCCCGTCGCGACACGTCGCTGTGGCGCGCCATCGAGGAAGCGGTACGTCGTCGCGACCCGCGGGGCATGGTCGTGCCGTCGGTGCTCGCGGGGTTCACCGATAGCCATTACTTCCGCGAGCGCGGCATCGTGGCCTATGGATGGAGCCCGGTGGTCATGGGGCCGGACGATGGTCCGGCACACGGGGTCGACGAGCGTCTTAGCATCGAGGCCGTGAGGCAGGCGCCGCGTTTGCTTTACGAGGTTCTCGAACTGCTCGCGACCAAGCGCTAGGTACGGCGACCGGCTAGTTGCCGACCTGGCCGTTGTCGGAATCGATCATCGTGTTCGCGTATTCCCTCAGCGCCCGCAGGTCTTCAATCGTCAGCCGGGCGTTGATGGTGACGTCGTGGCCACGGCTGCCCGTTTCGATGCCGCGGTCGAGGATCTCGAAGACCTCGGGGCTGTTGCTCTGCAACATCATCTTGCCGAGCGCCACCATACCGTTGAGGGCGTCTCCGAGGTTCTTGGCGTCTTCTTCAGCCGGCGTGCGCCCGCGCATGCGGAACGACAGGCCGTCGCTCAGGTCGAGGGCCAGCATCATCGCATTGATGCGGTCGTAGCCGATCTGACCGATCGGCGAGCCTGCGCCCGGTGTGATGCCGCTGAACATTGCTTCTTGCGCGGACACCAGCCATACCTGAGCGTCGGTGTTGACGTCCTCCAGGAGGGCCATCAGCGTGTCGTTGTCACGCGCGCTCGGCGCGCCATCGGCGACATCTACGACGGCTCGGACAGAATCACCGCTGCCAAACGCCAGGACGGTATCGCTGAGAATCGTCATCCAGCCATCGATGTCCACATCGACGCTGACGCTCTCCTCGCCTTCGCCCTCGCGGTCGATTGCCCCGACCTGGTACAGGGTCCTGCCCGAGTACTCCTCGGTCGGGACCTCCGCCAACGCTTCTTCGATGCGTGCTCGTTCGAAGGACGCCAGCACGAGGAACGCGCCCTTGTCGTCCCAGGTACCGAAGCCGTCGCTGGAGATGAACGCGATGCGGTGAAGATCGGTCCTCGGATCGATGCCGGTCTCGGCGATGATCTTCTCGAGGGCGTCAGGGTCGCCGATGCCGGCGTCGTTTCTCAAGAACTCGTACGCCGACGTTTCGCGGATCGCAGCGAAATCGACGAAGCCAACCGTCGTGGCCAGGCTCGGCAGCATGGCGATGAGGTCACCCTGGTTCTCCGCGGCGGCTTCGGGCTCCGAACCGTCGTCGCCGCCGCCCGGCGCGGCCGCGCAGGCGGCGTTGGGAATCAGCAGAGCGATGCCGAGGGCGAGCACGAAGGCGGGGGTAACCCGTCGAGCAAGGGGTAGGTTGATTAACAGGTTCATGAGTTCCTCCGGCACCGCACGCGTGCGGCCAATTGCTTCTCTGCGGGCGATCGGCTCGCCCAGGGTTCAGTAATCCTGACGGGAGAACCACCAGCATGCTAGCGCGATGCATACGATGGCGAACGGCATGGAGGCCAGGAACGGCATCCAGGCGAGGGGTTCGGCCTTCGTTGCCTTGGTGGCGTTTTCGGTAAGTTCGAGTGATTTGGGCAGGATCCAGTACAGCGTTTCGGCGATCCCGCTGGCCAAGGAGCGCTGCCATCCCGAAGGAAACGCCGTGGTCCACTGCTCGTACGTGTGCAGCGGGTACAACAGCAGGCCGAGAAACCAGGTCCCGACGCCGGCAATGATGCTGATGGGACTGTTACGCGTCAGCACACCGACGAGCACCATGCCCGAGTAGCAGCACAGGAATGTAAACAGGATCACCAGGCCGGCGAGCAGGAAACCTGCGTTGCCAAAACCAGTCTTCCACGTCAGGACGCTCCAACTGCCGCCGAACAGGTACGCAAATGTCACGGCGACCACGGCCACCGAACCGAGCGCGCGGCCGACGATGAGTACCGTACGCGCTAGTGGCTGTGAGGCTAGAAGGTCCACCCACCCGGTCTGCAGCGTTAGCGGCACGATGTTGCCGGTGACGAAGAGCGCCAGCACGAGCCCGAAGGTCGTCAGCAGGCTGACGATGGCTACCTGGATGACCGTTACCGCGTCCGACACGGGAATGGTGGTGTTGCCGATCTCGAGCGGCACCGTGCCGAACAGTCGAGCCGACGCGATGCTGCCTTCGACGACATCGACGGAAACGAGCGTCGCCAGTGCCAACAGAAACAGCGTCGTCAAGCTGAACAGTGCGAGCAGAGTCCACTTGTTGCGGGCCTCGCGCACCGTGAATCCGACGAGCGCGAGTAACTGTGTCGCCGCGAGTTTGCGCATATCCGTGGCGGCAACGGGCTCAGTCATTGTTCACCTCCCGCGTGGCCACGCTCACCTCGGTCGGGCCGCTCGCGGATGTCTGAACGCCGCCCGGACCGCCCGCGCCGGCCTTGTCATCGTTTGCATCGTTGATCGTCTGCACAAAGACCTCTTCGAGACTGGCGCGGACTCGCTGCACCTCTTCGATCTCGAGGCCGGCGCCGCGAGTCGCATCGAGAACGTCGTTGAGTGCGGAGCGGTCGCCCACCTTGAGGCGCCACACCGTGAGCCCGGGCGGCGATGGAATCGACTCCGCTTCCTGGCCGACGGATTCGAAGATGCCACGAGCGGCGCTCTCGTCGCTGCCGGCCAACGTCAGGCGGTACTCCGGGTTCGGTGCTCGCAGTGAACTGAGCGGCCCCTCACGTCGGATCTCGCCCTTGACCAGGATGGCGACCTGGTCGCACAACAGTTCGACCTCGCCGAGCATGTGAGAGTTGACGAAGAGAGTCTTGCCCCGCTCCAGGTTGCGGCGCAGGATGCCGCGAATCGATACGCGGCCCAGCGGGTCGATTCCCTCGGTGGGTTCATCGAGGAAGAGCACGCGCGGGTCGGGCAGGAGTGCCTGAGCAAGCGCCAGTCGTTGCTGCATGCCCTTCGAGAAACCACCCACCTTCTGGTTGCGCCACGACGACATCTCGACCTCTTCGAGCACCATGTCGATACGCTGCCGTCGCAGCGTCGCACTCATGCCGAGCAGCTTGCCGAACAGGTCCAGAACCTGGCCTGCGGTGAGGAAGCCCGGGTAGTGACGCCGTTCCGGCATGTAACCCACCACCAACCGCGAGATGGGGGTGCCGGCGGCGTGACCGAGCAGGGTCGCCTCCCCGGCGCTGGCCCCTACGAGGCCGAGCAGGATCTTCACCAACGTCGTTTTGCCTGCGCCGTTCGGGCCGAGCAGCCCGAAGGCCTCGCCAGCGCCAACCTGGAGGTCGACGCCACGCAGCGCCTCTACCTTCGAGCCGAGGGCGCCGCCGAAGGTCTTTGCCAGGCCGCGCGTTTCGATAACGTTCACTATGTCGCTCACGGTTCGGACGGATGATTCATAGCTCAGTAAGACGGCCAGGCAGCGTCGATGTTTCACGACCCTGGGAGCCGGGCGCGGGGTGTGTGGTCGCGCCTACCGTCGCCGCTTCGCCGTCGACCCTACCAAACCGGCGCCTGCTAGGCTGTCCGTGGCGCGTTTCTTCTACCCCCGTTGTACGAACATGGATCCAGAAAACGGTCTTCTCGACCACTACGAAAACCCACGGAACCTCGGTGATCTGGACGATCCCGATGCGGTGGCGATCGTGCATAATCCCGCGTGCGGCGACATGCTTCGGCTGGCGGTGAGATTCGCGGACGGTCGGATTACCGCGGCGCGCTTCAAGGGCTACGGCTGCGCCGCGGCGATTGCGGCGGGCTCGGTTACCACCGAGTTGCTGGTGGGGTCTTCTCTGCTGGAAGCAGCGTCGCTGTCTGACGATGACATCACGGCGGTACTCGGTGCGCTCCCTCCGATGAAGGTCCATGCCGTGGTGCTGGCCCGGGAGACGGTGGCGAACGTGGTGGCGCAGTTGGAATCCATGGAGCACGCGAAGTGAGATGGCTTGCCGACCTGACCTACAAGGCCGCGCGCAGGGTGGTGATCACGCTCGTGGGCGGCACCGTGGTGTTGATCGGGGTGATCATGATCGTGGTTCCCGGCCCTGCATTCGTGGTGATTCCGATTGGCCTGGCGATTCTCGGGCTGGAGTGGGCGTGGGCGCGTCGACTGCTGAGTGCAGTGAAGGAAAAGGGCGGCGAAGCCTTCGAGAAGGCCGGCCTGGCGGCACGGTTCCGTCGCTGGTGGGGAGGAACACTACCGCCGACAGACGAGCCAGGGCCAGAGGATCGGCGGTGATTGTTCGGCGGGTGGCCGGCAGCGGGCTCCTGCTCACGGCCTTGCTGATGATGGTTGCCTGCACGCCCGGCGAGCGGCCGTTGCGAGTGATGGCGGCTGCCAGCCTACGCGACGTCATGGAGGAGTTGGCGGCGCGCTACGAGGCCGAGAATCCCGGTACCAAGGTGAGCGTCGAAACCGGTGGCAGCGTGGCGTTGGCGCGGCGCGTGCGAGAGTTAGCGGCCGACGTTGACGTGCTTTTCCTGGCCGACGAGGCTCTGTTCGGCGAGTTGCTGGAGCCCGATTGGACGGGCTTTCACCTGCGCTATGCCACTGACCGACTCGTGCTCGGGTACACCGACGACTCGATCGGCGCTGAGGGGATTGATCCGGACTCGTGGCCGGAGGTTGTCGGTCGTGCAGACACGACGATCGCGATGGCAGACCCGGAACTGGCGCCGGTCGGGTACAGAACTCTCATGGCGCTGCGTTTGTACGACCTGCTGAATCCGGGCCGCGATCTCGAGAACATGGTGGTGGACCAGGTCGGCGCGCGGCACCTGCGAGCCAACGTGGCCGATTTGCTCGCCCCGCTGCAGGCGGGCGCGGTTGACTACGCCTTCTTGTACGCTGCGACGGCCCGCGCCGCGGGGCTTCGTGTCGTGGAGCTGCCAGCGCAGATCAACCTGGGTGAACTGCGCCTGGCCGCGACCTATGCGCGCGTCGCGATCAACATCGGCAACGGGCAGCTGCCCCACACGGGCGGCCCGGTGGTTTATGGCGTCAGCCTCGCCGATGAGACGCTCGCACGCGCCGAAGCGATCGAGTTCCTGCGCCTTGCCATGGGGGAAGTCGGCCGGCAGCTGCTTGTCGATAGGGAATTGACGCCGATCGTCGGCGCCGACAGGCCGGTGGCTTTCGAGCTACCGGCGGATGTCGAGGAGCTGCTCGCTAGCACGCGCTAGCGCCTAACCGGCCACGAAGCTCGCCACCACGTCGCTGGCAGGACTCTCGCAGAGGTTGGCCAGCGAACCGACCTGCGCGAGCCGCCCATTCACCAACAATCCGACCCGATCCGCCAGTGAGCGTGCCTCGTCGAGATCGTGGGTGATGTGGAAGATGGTGAGCCCCAACTCGCGGTGCAGCTGAGCGATCTCTTGGCGCAGCTCGCGGCGCAGGCCAGGCTCCAACCCGGTGAGCGGCTCATCGAGCAGTAATGTCTTCTGGCCCGCGGCCAGCGCACGGCCCAATCCGACGCGGCGCGCTTCGCCGCCCGAAAGGCGGGCCGGCGCAGCGTCCAGCCGATGAGTGATCTGCAACAGCTCGGCGAGCTCGTTCACGCGGCTCTCGATCTCGTCCGCGCGCCAGTGCCGGACCCGCAGCGGATAGGCGAGGTTCTCGCGTACGGACATGTGCGGAAACAGGGCCGCGTCCTGGTAGACGATGGCCAGGCCTCGCTCCTGCGGAGGCAGGAGGGACGACTCGACCGCGCCGACGTAGAGCTGTCCGCGCGTGGCGCGGTGGAATCCGGCCATCCACTCCATCAGCATCGTCTTGCCGGACCCCGACGGGCCCAGCAACACGAAATACTCGCCCGGGCTGACCTCGAAGGTCAGCGGGCCGAGTTGGAACCCGGGCACGCTGATCTCGAGGTTCTCGACTCTAAGCATCGTGTGAACCCCGATCGGTGAGCGTCCACCCCCAGAACAACACCAGCGTGACGATGAGCAGAAACGCCGTGGCCGGCAGCGCGGCGCTCAGCCCGTATGCGGTGAAGCGATCCCAGATGAGCACGGGTGCGGTGCGCGGGAAGTACGCAAGCACCGCGATGGAGCCAAACTCGCTGGCCGCCCGGGCCATTGCGGAGACCATCGCGGCGACGATTGCTGGCCGCGCCAGCGGCAGCGCGATACTGCGGAACGACTCGAGGCGCGAGGCGCCGAGGCTTTGCGCTACCCGTTCGAGCCGCGCGTCTTCGTTGCGAAAGCCCTGTTGCGCTCCGCGTACCACCAGCGGAGCCGACACGAACAGCATGGCCAGAATGATGCCGGGTGCGGCGCTCACGACCGCGATACCGAGGTGCCCCTCGAGGATCGAACCGAGCAAGCGGTTCTTCGCGAACAGCATCAGCAGAGCGATTCCCGCTACCGGGTGCGGAATCACGAGGGGCAGCGACAGCACCGCCATCGCCAGTCGTTTGCCGCGGAACTCGTGGCGTTCGAGAAGGTAGGCCAGAGGCACTCCGAGCGTCGCGCCGAGTACGACCGCTACGAGCGCGCAACCGATGCTTACCGCGATGGCGGCGAGCAACTCGCTATCCGACCAGCTGAGAACGAAGGCCGCGTGCGGGTCGGCCAGCAGCACGGCGAGCAGGGGACCGACAAGGAAGACCAGCAGGATGGCGCTGAGCAGCGCGAAGACGATGTCGAGCAGGGGCGCCTGAGCGGGCAACGGACTATTCGCGCTCGGCGGCCTGACGGGCGATTTCGGTCAACTCACGCACGGTCTCTTCGCCCGCGTCCTCCGCGTACCAGGTGTACTTCTGCTCGTAGAGTTCCTTGCGCGGCAGTTCGGCCTCGGTGCGCAGAAACCACTCCTGGAGAATGGTGGGCCGCTCGACCAATGCGCCGACTTGTTCGTGGTCCGAGTCGAGCACCAGAATCGTCGGCGTGGCTGTACGGCCGTCGGGCGTCAGGTTGGCCGCCATGACGGCAGCGCCGCTGCGCGAGTCGACGATTCGCATTTCCCATCCGGGCACCTGCTCGACGAAGCGGGCGATGTAGGGAATGGTGTTGACTGAGTCGCCGCACCAGTCTTCCGCGATCACCAAGAAGTTCATTGCAACGCCGAGGGTCTTGGCCGCCTGCACGGCCTGGTAGGTTGGCGCGCCGCGGTCGTAGTGCTGGTGCCAGGCTTCCCGCCGCCGGTTGGCTTTGTCGAGAAACTGTTCGAAGGTGGCCCCGTCTTCGTACAGCTCGCGCACGTCGGCCTCTTGGGCGTCGCTGTCCGGCGCTGCGAGGAGCACCACGGCCAGCGCCAGGATCAGCCTTGGACCGTGGCGGCGATGGCGTCCCCCGCGCGGCATCAGTAGCTGGCGTAGACGGAGGTGTTGTTGTTGGCGTCGAAGGCCACCACGTCATAACGCTCAACGTGGCCGTCGGGCTGCTCCATGCCAGGAGATCCGGAGATCATGCCGGGTACGGCCAAGCCGCGGATATCGGTCGGGCGCTCGGCCAGCAACCGCTTGATGTCGCGCGCCGGGACGTGCCCCTCGACCAGGTACCCCTCGATGTATGCCGTGTGGCAGGAGGCGATTTCGGGCGTGATGTTCTCCTGCCGCTTGATGTCGTTGACGTTGACATCGTGCTTGTGCACCTCGACTTCGAAGCCGTTGGCCTGCATGTGCTTGACCCACTCGCCGCAACAGCCGCAGGCGGGATTCTGGTACATGACGACCTGAATGCCGTCTCCGGCCGCAGCCTGACCGTCGGCCCAGTACGAGCCTCCTGCAAAGGCCACGATTGCGAATACCAGAACGCCGATGCCTTTCTTCTTCATGATGTTCCTCACGGCGGGGCGGGACAGTAGGTGCCCTTCTATTCTAGCGGTTAGTCGGCGCTTTCACCGGCCGTTGCCGCGGGGGCCTGTGGCGCGGCGTGCGGTGTGTTGTAGGCCACCATCACGATGCCAATCGCGACGATCCCGATTCCGACCGCCAGCCACGGGTTGACGTGTTCTGCCGTTCGGAGCGCCGCGATCGCCGACACGGTGACGGCGGTGCCGAACACGATCGGCATGACGATTTGCGGCATCGCGCCACCCCCCGTGAACATGGCCAACGTCAAGGTCAGCGCTCCGAAGGCGCCCATCGAACCGGCGATGAACCCCCACGTGATGCCCTCGCCGGTGAAGCTGAAGGCGTCGCCGTTCAGACGCATGCCGATGACGCCGCCGAAGGTGGCCCACACCAGATACGCGAGGCCCACCGCGAAGTAAGGCTTGAACGGGCTGTGTAATGCCGAGCGAGCCGGTGCCATCGAGGGGCCGTACAGACCCCAGAAGAATCCCGTCATGAGGGCGAAGAGGATCGGATAACGCATTCAGTACCTCGGCATGCGGTGATTTGAACCAGCGTGGATGCCGACGAATGGTACCTAACCGGCGGGCCGTTCGGTGTCCGGGCCCGACTCGGCCTCGGTTTCCGATGCCCCGTCGCCCTTCGGATCGAACAGAGAGCTGTCGATCAACAGCGCTGTTTCGGCGCCGATGAGGGCCGTCGCGATAACGCTCTCGGAGCCTGTGGAGGCCGGGCGCTGGGCGCCGGGCACGGGCTTCTCGAAACCCTCCCACCATTCGGTGGCATCGACGGCGTTCCAGCTGCCCGTAGCGGCACAGTCGAGCAGCTGGGCGCGCATGGTGGAGGCGTTCTTGGGTCGCATGCCAGGGTCCTTCGAGAGTCCCTTCATGATCACCTGCGACAGGTCGTCCGGGACTCCGGGCAGTCGCTCCTGGGGAGGCTCCGGGTGTTTTGTCTGGTGCATGCGCAGGTATTCACGCAGACCGTCGGCCACAAACACGGGAGTTCCGGTCAGCAGGTGATAGCCGACCGCCGCCAGCGAGTACAGGTCGGCGCGAGGACCCATCAAGTCTGGATACACGGCTTCCGGGGCCATGGTCTCGGGGGTCCCCATGATCACCTTGTCGAGTTCCGGCGCCTCCTGGCTGAGGTCTTTGACCAGGCCGAAGTCGAGGATCTTGACGACGTCATGTTCGCCGCCGAGATCGGCCAGCATGATATTCCCGGGCTTGATATCGCGATGCACCATGCCCTTGGTATGGGCCTCGGACAGCGCACCACAGGCGGCCGACAGGACGTGGATCACGCGGCCCGGCGGCATCGGCCCGGTAAGGTCGACAATCTCGCGCAGGTTGGCCCCTTCGAGTAGCTCCATGGCGTAGTAGAAGACGCCATCGGCGGTGTGCCCGTAGTCGTAAATGGAGACCGCGTTGGGGTGGGTGAGCCGGCTGGTTTGCTTGACCTCTTGCTCGAAGCGCCGGAGAGAACTTTCGCCGGCGATCTCGGGTCGCAGCAGCTTGATGGCGGTGCGGCGACGCAGCAGCGAATGGGTTGCCTCGTAGACTTCGCCCATCGCTCCGGCGCCGATCTTGCCGTGGATCTCGTACTGGCCCAGATGGCCGGCCTCGTAGGTGCGTCGCCGCAGCCCGAGATTCACCCGCGACGCGACGCAGGCCACGCCGATGGCGCCAATCAAGATGACCTGATTCTGCACCAGCATGTCTACGTAGTGGCTGTGATCGTAGGCCTCGCCGGGGCGGGCGAAGGAGGCGCCGTAGTGGAGCTGGATGGCCAGTACCCCGAGAGGTGCGGTGCTCGACAGCAGGGCGGTGCGCCGGGCGCTGCTGGGTACGAGGATGGCGCGCGTCAGGATGAACAGGGTGAGGAACGGGAGTACCACCGGAAATCCCGAGAACGAGTAGTGGTGCGACGTCGCGTACAGCAACAGACACGGCGCGAACAACATCTGCAGCAGGAGGCCGTCGGCGGCGGTCAGAGCGCTCGGCGATAGCCGACGGCGTTTCAGGACCCGCCGCATTAGTAGCGCGCCCACAACCAGCCAGAACAACGCGGCGTTGGGAAGCGTGGTGACGAAGGAGAATACGGCCCCCACCAGGCCCGCTTGGCTGGCGCGCAGCTCGGTTACCAGGAAGGCGGCGGCTAGCGCACCCGTGATGAGCGTCACGGCGCCGGCGAGCAGTCGTACCCGCTGCTGCAGGTAGGTGCGCGTCTCCTCGTCGAATCCGGGGCTGCTGAGGCGGTTGACGACGCTCACCGTCGGGTTCCCTTCAATTGCGGTCCGCGGCCCGGGAGAGCGAGATCGCTCTTCGAGTGGCGGAGGGTTCGTTCTTGGTAGTAGACGCGTCTCTACCAGTTATAGACGCACGTTCGGGCCAGTTGGTGCCACTCGGCTCGCGATTAGTTGACCGCACCCGTCATCCGGGCCGGCTGTCCGGTGGCCTCGAGTACCCGCTGCCACAGTACACCGCGCGGGTCGAGTGATCGTGTCGCCGCCGTCGCCAAGGCGAGCGGTACGTAGGTATAGCGGCCGTGCCAGGTGCCCACCAGCATGTTGGTGCGGCCGGCCATGCCGGCATGAACCGCGTGCTGGGCCAGGGCCAGACAGAGCGCGGAGTCGAAGGCGTTGGCGGGCAGGCTGCGAATCAGATAGCTCGGGTCGATGTACTTGACCGTCGTAGGCAGGCCGCGAGCGTGCAGATGCTCCAGGATTCGCTGCTTCAGGTGCGGCCCGATGTCGCCGAGTTTTACATTGCCCGAGACGTCGAGCTCGGGCTTGCCCAGGTGCAGGTGCTCCTGCCCGGCGCCCTCGGCGATGACGATCACGGCGTGATGACGCGCGCGCAGGCGCCCTTCCAGTTGTTCCAAGAGCCCGTGTTCGCCGTCCATGTCGAACGGTATTTCCGGCACCAGGCAGTAGTTCACCTCGCTGTTGGCCAGCGTCGCCGCCGCGGCGATGAAACCGGCGTGCCTGCCCATGAGCTTCACCAGGCCGACGCCGTTCCAGGCGCCGCGGGCCTCGGTGTGGGCGGCCACGATCGAGCGTGTCGCCTCGTTCACCGCGGTGGCGAAGCCGAAGCTGCGGTCGAGGCATTCGATGTCGTTGTCGATCGTCTTCGGAATGGCGACGATCGCGATGGGCAGCTCGCGGCGCGTGGCTTCGTCGGCGATCGCGCGAGCCGCTCGCAGCGTGCCGTCGCCGCCGATGGTGAACAGGATGTTGATGTCGTCAGCGACCAGCCGATCGACCATTGTGGCCGGATCCTGCGGACCGCGGCTCGATCCCAGAACGGTTCCGCCGAGCGTATGGATGCCATGAACGGCGTCCGGGTCGAGGTCGACGGGCTCGCGGCGCGGTGACGGGCCGAGCGCGTTGAAGCCGTATCGGTAGCCGCGGATTTGCTGCACTCCGTAGCGGTGCCACAGCGTCAGCGTGAGCGATCGGATGACGTCGTTGATGCCGGGGCACAGACCGCCGCAGGTCACGATCCCTGCGGTGGTCTGCTCCGGATTGAAGAAGATCGACTCGCGCGGTCCCGCGGCTAGGAAGCCGCGCGACAGGGACTCGTCCGTGGCCTCGGCCGAGGTGGCCGGGATCAGAACGTACCGGTCGTCCGGCGTCAGGTCGGTGCCGCGCCCCTGCAGGGGCGACGGCACCTCGCACGTGCCAAGCCGATCTACGCGGAGTTGCTCCGCGCGCGGCAGATCCTCCATCGAGGCTAGCTCGCCAGACCTTCACGCAGCAGGGCGATGGCACGGTGGACATCATCCTGGGTGAAGGTGAGGCAAGGGCGGAAGCGAATGCTGAGCGGACCGCAGGCGAGCGACGCCAGGCCGATGTCCCAGAGCTTCGTTCGCAGTGCGTCGCGGCTGGCGGTGTCGGGCATGTCGAAGGCCAGCATCAGGCCGAGGCCGCGCACGTTGGACATCTGCGGGAACTCCGCGGCGACGTTCTGGAGCTCCTCGAGGAACACCGCGCCGCTGGCCGCAGCGTTCTCGACGAGATTGTCTTCCTTGATGATCTGCAGGTAGCGTGCCGAGCGCACCATGTCGACCAGGTTGCCGCCCCAGGTGGAGTTGATGCGCGACGAAACGTGGAAGACGTTGTCGGGCACGTTGTCGACACGCTCGGTGCACATAATGCCGCACACCTGGGTCTTCTTGCCGAAGGCCACGATGTCGGGCGCCATCCCCATCTGCTGGAAGGCCCACATCGTGCCGGTGAGCCCGATACCCGTTTGTACCTCGTCGAAGATGAGCAGCGCGTCGTGCTGGTCCGCCAGCGCACGCAGCTGCTGCAGGTACTCGGGGCGGAAATGGTTGTCACCTCCCTCGCCCTGGATCGTCTCCAGCAGGATCGCCGCGATACCGTGCGGGTCGGCCGCGAACGCTGCCTCGATTTCCGCCACCGACGCGGCCTCGGCCGCCGCCATGGCCGCCTCGTCGATCGGGAAACTCAGCTTGGGGTTGGACACTCGCGGCCAGTCGAACTGGGGGAAGTCGCGGGTCTTGCCCGGATCCGTGTTCGTCGTTGACATGGTGTAACCACTGCGCCCGTGGAATGCCTCACGGAAGTGGAGGATCTTGTCGCCGCCACCCTCCACACCGGCGGCGCGATTGCGCTGTCGCTTCCAGTCGAAGGCGGTCTTCATGGCGTTTTCTACCGCCAACGAGCCGCCGGCCACAAAGAACAGGTAGCGGAACTCCGCCGGGGCCGCAACCTCGCGGAAGGTCTTCACGAAGCCCGCGAACTCGCGGGTGTACACGTCGCTGTTGGCCGGGTTCGAGAGCGCGGCACGCATCAGCGCTTCGCGGAACTCCGGGTCCGCCATCTTGGGATGGTTGTGCCCGATTGGCAGCGAGGCGAAGTACGAGTAGCAGTCGAGAAATTCCTTGCCCTCGAGGGCATCGACCATGATTGAGCCGTGCGACTTGTCGAGGTCGACTACTACGTGAAAACCGTCGACAAGAATGTTCTCCCGCAGGATCGGGAATACGTCTTCGGCGGCAACGGTCAGCGAGGTCCGGGTCAGGGTGTCAGTCATCGTGATCTCCGCGTAACGAGAATTCGGATAGGTCGGATCGAAAAGACTCAGACCTGCCGATTCGGCGGAGCAAACACGTCGGGCCGGCTGCGCTGCGGCAGCTGCCGGCCACTGGCTGTGATGTGACGGGGCACGGGGGCCTCCACGGTTGAACGGACCGCCCTTCACTCTAGCCTCCAGACACCGCTGCCGTCACCCCCGCCGCAGGCTTCGGGAAGCCTCCCCCGTAAAGTCCCTCCGGAACGGGTTCTGTAGGTGGATACTGGGAGGACGCCATGAGATCTCGCGAGAGCGACACCGCGTACTCCCAGGACTACAGCGGCTCCCGGATCAGGAGGTCCGTCAGTGACTCCTTCGAAGCTCGGCAGTTTGGCGACAGGGCTTGTTTGTCTGGTTGGTGGGTGGGCAGGGATAGTCGGCGCGCAGGAGAATCCGCCGACGTTTGCTAGCGAATCTGCTCAGGTGCGGCTACATGTCGCGGTCTTTGACAAGAAAGGCGTACCGATTGCCGGCCTGACCGCGGATGACTTCGAGATTTACGAGGAGGGTGCCCGCCAACAGACGGCCTTCGTCTTCAGCCCGGGTGAGACTCCCGTGGACCTTGCCATCGTGCTCGATATGAGCGGCAGCATGTCCGACTCGATGAGTGCTGCGACCCGCGCGGCCAACGAACTCGCGGACTCGCTCGACCCGGCAGATTGTCTTCTCTTCCTTCCGTTCGCCAGGGCGATAGCCGAGCCGACATGGACGGCGGGCGGCGCCGGCGTGCCAGCGATCAGCGGTGATTCCGTGGGGTCGCGTGACCAAACCGCTCTTACGGACGCGATCCTCACCGCGCAGCTAATGCTGCGAACGCGCCGCGTCGACGATGTTGCGCGACGTGCGGGGCTCCCCGTGACCTCTTCCTGTGTCGGGCAGAGCGGCGTCCAAGGTACGCGCAGGCAGCTGATGGTCGTCGTATCGGACGGGATGGATTCGATCAGCCGCGCGAGCTGGGGCACGATCATGGACAACGTGCTCGAATCGCGCGTTCCGGTGATCTCGATCTTTGCCGGGACGGCCTTCACTTCGAGCCCCCGTGGGGCCTGGCGGGTGTTCTCCAGGCGGCGGATGGAGGCCCTGGCGGTGGGGTCGGGGGGTACGTTCGAGCCCCTGGCGGGCGACTCGTACGGGGAGTTGTTCGAGCGTCTCCTGCGGCTCATGCGGGCGACCTATGTCGTGACCTTCCCTCGCACCGCGGCGAGCCACGCGAGCGCCGCGGCCTGGAGGTCGGTCGAGGTTCGGGTTTCGGGCACGGAAGCAAGAATCCAGGCTCCCTCGGGCTACTACGCCAACGGCGCCGTGGTTGATCGCGTCCGTACGAGCCAGGGGTTGGCCGCCAGGATCCTGAAACTCGGCAGTATCGATGCAGCCGTGAGTCTGCTGCGCGACGCAGCGCGGCAAGCGCCTGATTCCGCGTCGGTTCATGCAGACCTGGCCCAGGCGCTGGAGTTGCAGTCGGAATCCGAGGAGGCCCTGGAGTTCACCATGCGGGCAACGCGGTTGCGGCCGACCACGTGGCATACGCAGGCCGCCCGCCTGGCCATGAGTTTGGGTCGCGGTGAGCTGGCCCTGGAACAGGCTATCCGCGCCGCTCAGGCCGGTGATGAAGTTGGCGAGTTGCTCGATCGTCTGACAGCCGAGCTGTCGGACTCCGAACTCGAGCGTGTCCGGGCCCGACTCGAAGCGCCCCGAGTCTTTCTGGCCGATACGGGCGCCGGAGATGTGCAGACATTCCTGCGTGTGCGCGAGACCGACGGGATGATGGCTCGTTTGATCTCGGACTCGACGGAACTCGCGTTGGTGCGAGATTTCTCCCACGCAGACTTCTTTGTTTGGTTCGACGTTGAGCCGGACACTCGTCGCTTGCAGCGGGACGGGCGAACCCGTGGCCGCTTACGACTGAACCTGCCACGCCACCTCACGACCCCGCCGCCGAAGGCCTGGAGCGGATCCTATCGGGACAGTCCCTTCGTACGTCTGCGTCCGCGCACGCTCCAGGACATGTCCATCGAGTTCGAGGACTCGATGACCGTCGCAGAGCTGGATTCGCTGTTCCGGGCGGCAATCGTGGAACTCGAGGGCTGGATCAGGGGATCCCGGTGACTGCTCGGCGCGCGCTGACGGTGCTCCTTTGTCTGGGTGGCGGACTTGCGGGGACGGTGGTTTGCGGTCAGGAGAGGGAGATTGCCTTTTCCAGCGAGGCCGCACAGGTGCGACTGCATGTCGCCGTTTTCGACCGTAGGGGCGTTCCCGTAGGCAACCTGACTGCGGACGACTTCGAAATTTACGAGGACGGCGTGTTGCAGGAGACGGGCTTCGTGTTCAGTCCGGCCGACTCGCCGGTAGACATCGCCATCGTGCTCGACATGAGTGGCAGCATGGCGGATTCGGCGGACGCCGCCAGCGCTGCGGCGAGTATGCTGGCCGATGCGCTTGAGCCGGCCGACTGTCTGCTCTTCCTTCCGTTCGCCGGGTCGATTACTGAGCCTGTCTGGGTGGCCGGAGGTGAGGGCGTCGCTGCGGTGAACGAACAGGCCGTCGGCGCCAGAGACCAGACGGCCCTCACCGATGCGGTTCTCGCGGCGCAGGTAGCTCTCCGAGCTCGCCGTGTTGACAACGCGGCCCGCCGGGCGGGACTGCCGGTAACGGCGTCCTGTGGTCGGCAGGGCGATTCGCACGGGATGCGGAGGCAACTCCTGGCGGTGGTCTCGGACGGCATGGACTCCATCAGTCGCACGAGTTGGAACTCGCTCCTGGACGGCGTGCTCGAATCGTTAGTGCCTGTGATCTCCATCGTTGCCGGCAAGAATCGCACCCTGGCCGGCGATAGTCCGTGGCGGCGATTCTCGCGGCGGCGGATGGAGATGCTCGCGGTGGCGTCCGGTGGTGTCTTCGAGTCCCTGGATAGCGACTCGTACGGTCGATTGTTCGACCGGCTTCTGGAGATCCTGCGGGCGACGTACATGGTGACTTTCCCGCGCACAGCCGAAAGTCGCGCGAGTTCGGCGGCCTGGCGTCAGGTCGAAGTCCGCATCGCCACCACCGATGCCAGGATCCTGGCTCCCTCCGGCTACTATGCCAGCGGCGGCACGGCCGACCGGGCACGCAACGGCCAGGCGCTGGCCGCCAGGGTGTTGGAGGTCGGCAGCATTGACGCGGCCGTGTCGTTGCTGCGCGACGCTCTAAGCCGAATTCCAGGCTCGTGGTCGGTTCAGCGCGATCTGGCCAGGGCTCTGGAGCTGCAGTCGGAGACAGAGGAGGCCCTGGAATTCGCGCTGCGCGCGACCCGTCTGCGACCCACCATTGGGCACGCTGGGGCTGCCCGCCTGGCGATGACACTTGGGCGGCAGGAGGTGGCCCTGGAACAGGCAATTCGTGCCGCCCAGGCCGGCGATGACGTCGGCGAGTTGCTCGACCGTCTACTGGCACAGCTGCCACCCGGCGAGCTTGCCGCCGCGCGCAGGCGTCTCGAAGCGCCGCGCGTGTACCTGGAGGACACGATGGCGGGTGATGTGCGCACATTCTTGCGTGTGCGGGAGATCGACGGGGTACTGGCCCGCTCGATTGCGGACTCGGAGGACCTGGCCTTGGTACGCGATTACTCACGGGCGGATTACTTCGTCTGGTTCGACATCGCGCCCGATGCTCGACGCCTCGTCGCGAAGCCCGGTCGCCTGCGACTCAACCTGCCGCGCCAAGTCGGACAAGCCGCACCCAAGGCCGACCATCGGGACGACATCTTTCAGCGGTTGCGGCCGCGCACGCTCGGCAGCACGCCGATCGAGTTCGGAGACTCCGTTACCCGCGAACAGCTCGACGCGGCGCTCCGGGCGGCGATCGTCGAGCTCGAGGGCTGGATCAAGAAACGCCAGTAGGTGACCGTGCGGTCACGATTTGACGTTTGACCGAACGTTCTGTAACGTTACCTGCGAGGATCAAATGCCAGCAACCAAAGTGCAAGAACAGCAGGTACTCGAAGGGCTCACAGAGGTCTTTCAGGTTTACGGGTATGCCGGGGCCAGTCTGAGCCGGCTTACCGAAGCCACGGGTCTGCAACGCGCCAGCCTCTATCACCGCTTCCCGGGCGGTAAGGAGGAGATGGCCAACGTCGTGCTCGAGCGCGCGTTCGCCTGGGTGCAGCAGTACGCCCTCGACCCGCTCGCTGGCTCAGAGGCGCCTGCGGAGAGGGTGCGCTCGATGACAAGCCGGTTGGAGGAGTTCTACCACCAGGGCCGGCGCTCGTGCCTGCTCGACACCCTGTCTCTGGGCGCGCCCGACGGCTTCTTCAGCGAACCGATCCGCGGGGCAATGCAGTCTTGGATCAAGGCCATGGCCGAAGTCGCGGAGGAGTCCGGACTCGGGCCGGACGAAGCTCTCCGGCGAGCAGAAGAGGCGATGGTCAGCATCGAAGGCGGCCTCGTCGTTGCCCGTGCCACCGAAGATCCAGACGCGTTTCACCGGGCGCTTGCGTCGTTGCCGGGCCGGCTCACTGGCGAGTAAGCATTTTTTTTGAATCATCATTAGACCGAACGTTCGGGAAAATCGACCAACATGATCCACCACACGACCTACAACCAACCACCGAGGACGGATCAGTCCTCACAGAGGAGAGCAAGATGAAAGCAGCAATCGTGGTTCTGTCAGACCCCAAGTCCCAATCGGAGGAGTCTCTTGGCCGGGTGTTCAACGCCATGGCTTCCGCGCTCGATTTCAAACAGCAGGGCGACGAGGTCACCGTTCTGTTCCAGGGCGCGGGCACCCGTTGGCTCGGTGAACTCACCAAGGATGACCATCTTCTTCACAAGCTGTTCTGCGCGGTCGAGGACAAGGTGGCCGGCGTTTCCTCCGGCTGCGCCGACGTGTTCGGCGGCGGCGAAGAGGCCGAGCAGGCGGGGTACGCGCTGGTCAAGGAGAACATGGTGCCGGGCACCAGCGGCTTGCCGAGCTTGCGCCGGCTCGCTGCCGAGGGTTACGCCATCCTGACCTTCTAGACCGATGAGCGAGCGGCGACGGGGGGGGCACTGTGCCTCCCCGTTGCGGGGAACGGATGTTGCCCTCGTCTTCGTTTAGCCCGACCGAGCGAAGGTCAGGCGGATTATCGCCGCCGCCAGGACGCAGCCCACCAGGTTGGCCACCAGGTCCCAGCCGGTGTTCATGTAGCCGCCGACGTTGGTCTCGGGTACCAGGATGGTCGCGGCGAACTCGATGACCTCGTTGATTGCGCCGAATCCCATACCGCCAGCTGCGCACAGTACGAGCAGGCCGCCGCTGGGCTCCGGGGAGAGTCCCCGTCGGCGCATTGCCGCGGTCAGGCCCTGCCAGCAGATCCAGGTCGTGAGGCCGAAGCCGAACGCATGAACGACCTGGTCGTACTTCAGTTTTTCCGGAATGAGCCAGAGGCTGTACAGAACCGAGGTTCCCGTGGTGCTGGCGGGCCAGGAGTCGGGGATCACCAGAAGGCCGCCAGCCATGTGCATCAGACCCCACGCGCTCAGACCCCAGAGCGCGCCCTGGCTCAGGCCGACATGGCGATCGACACTCCAGACCACGGCGATGAGTACGACCATGACCACGGTGTAAAAGACGAACTCGAAGTTGCCGGTGGCGATGGCGTTGATAGCGGCGGGCACCAGATACAGCGCGGTAAAACCGGCGACGGGCGCGACTTCGCGTAGGCGTTTGTTCATGGCTCGGCAAGGATATGCGCACGGGACGGCTGGGAGAAGCGGATCCACAAGACGATAGAGGGTCGGGTAATCCATGTCGCGACGGTCTGCGGCGCGGTCTCGCGTTCTCCCTACGGTGGGCCGCATAATCACGGCGCCGTGCCCCCGGACCACTTTTCGGAGAACCCAGCGATGCGCAAGCCGCTCACAGTCTGCCTAACTACCTTCGCCGCCGCTCTGCTGGCGCTGGGGGTCTCCTCTGCCGGCTCGAGTGAGTCGGTGGGCAATTGGCCGAGCTGGCGCGGACCGGCCGGTACCGGCGTCGCCTCCGGCGCTCCTCCCATCGAGTGGGCGGAGGACAAGAACGTCGCCTGGAAGGTTGCGGTGCCCGGTCTTGGTTCCGCCACGCCCGTGGTCTGGAACGATCGCGTCTACGTGCTGACGGCCATCGGCGAGACGTCGGTAGCCGCTGGCGGCGGCGGTGGTCGGCGCGGGCCCGTCGCCCCCACGGAGCCAGTGGATTGGACCGTGATCGCCTACAACG
Source organism: Acidobacteriota bacterium (assembly GCA_029263335.1). Taxonomy (GTDB): domain Bacteria; phylum Acidobacteriota; class UBA890; order UBA890; family WLXD01; genus WLXD01. The sequence goes on from JAJCXS010000181.1 coordinate 29,818, forward strand.
CCGCCGACGGCTCCGAAGCTTGGCGGCAAGTTGCACGGAGCCAGGTGCCCTACGCCGGCAAGCACGCCACCAACTCCTACGCCTCGGCTTCGGCTGTCACCGACGGCGAGCATCTGTGGGCCTTCTTCGGGTCGTACGGTCTGTATTGCTTCGACATGGAAGGGAACCGCGTGTGGACGCTCGACTTCGGTGCAATGCAAACGCGACACAGCTTCGGTGAAGGCGCGTCGCCTGCAGTTCACGGCGACTCCATCGTGGTGATCTGGGACGAGGAAGGCCAGTCGTGGATTGGAGCCTTCAACAAACTGACGGGCGACGAACTCTGGCGCGTGGATCGCGACGAGCCGACCACCTGGGCGACGCCGCTGATCGTGGAGCACCAAGGCACCACGCAGGTGATCACGTCCGGCACCAACCGCGTGCGGAGCTACGACCTGGCCAACGGCGAACTGGTCTGGGAAGGGCCAGGCCTTACGCTGAACACGATACCGAGTCCATTCCACGTGGACGGCGTCGTGTACCTGTCCGCCGGTTTTCGTGGCAGCGCTCTCATGGCGGTCGATCTGGACCTGGCCCGAGGCAGGATCGACGGCACCGAGGCGATTCGCTGGCGCATCGAGCGCGACACACCGTACGTGCCCTCGCCCCTCCTGGTGGAAAGCACCATCTACTACCTGAAGAGCAACGATGCGATTGTCTCGGCTGTCGACGCCGGCACGGGCGAGCTGAGGTTCGGTCCGCAGCGCCTGGACGGCGTGCGCGAGATCTACGCGTCGCCGACCGCCGCGAACGGTTACATCTATTTCCTCGGCCGCGACGGCGGCGCCACCGTGCTGCGACACGGCGATGAGTACGAGGTCGCAGCCCGCAACACGCTGGACGACGGATTCGACGCGTCCCCGGCGATTGTCGGTGATTCGCTCTACTTGCGTGGACGCAACTCGCTGTATCGGATAGCCGAACCCGGCGGCCGGTAGCAGACGCCTTTCGGCCGGGCCCCGCTAGCGCGGTGCACGGCGGGGTGCGATCCTGCTGCATTGCCGTGCTGCAGGAGGAATGCCGTGTCTGAGGCCACCAACAACGACGCCGCCGCCGAGGGTGCGAACGCTGCCCCGACGGACTTCGTGCGCACGATCGTCCGCGAGGACATCGAGAGTGGCGCCCACGCGGCCGTGATTACCCGCTTTCCGCCGGAGCCCAACGGCTTCCTGCATATCGGTCATGCCAAGGCCATCTGCATCGACTTCGGCATTGCCGCGGAGTTCGGGGGGCACTGCAACCTGCGCTTCGACGATACCAATCCGGAGACCGAAGATCCTCGCTACGTCCAGGCCATCAAGGACGATATTCGCTGGCTGGGCTTCGAGTGGCAGGGCGAGGCACGTCACGCCTCCGACTACTTCGAGCAACTGCACGACTGGGCCGTGGAGCTCATCCGCAAAGGCAAGGCGTACGTCGACGATCTCGGCGACGAGGAGATTCGCGAGCAGCGTGGCACCGTGACCAGGGCGGGGATCAACAGCCCCTACCGTGAGCGCCCGGTGGAGGAGAACCTCGACCTGTTTGCCCGCATGCGTGCCGGTGAATTCGCCGATGGCTCCAAGGTGCTGCGCGCCAAGATCGACATGGCGCACCCGAACATGAAGATGCGCGATCCGCTGATGTATCGGGTCCGTCACGAGCCGCACTATCGGCGCGGTGACGACTGGTGCATCTACCCGTTCTACGACTGGGCTCATGGGCAATCGGATGCCATTGAAGGGGTGAGTCACTCCCTGTGTACGCTGGAGTTCGAGAACAACCGCGAGTTGTATGACTGGTATCTCGACCACCTCGATCTGGATGGCACGCGGCCGCGTCAGTACGAGTTTGCCCGCCTGAACGTCGACTACATGATCACCAGCAAGCGCAAGTTGCTGCGCCTGGTGGAGGGTGGCCACGTGAGCGGCTGGGACGATCCGCGCATGCCGACGATTGCCGGACTGCGTCGGCGTGGCGTCACGCCCGAAGCGCTGCGGCGTTTCTGCGATCTGGTGGGAGTGGCGAAGGCGGACAGTCGAGTGGACGTGTCGATGCTCGAATACGCGGTTCGCGGTGACCTCAACCACAAGGCGCCGCGGGTGATGTGTGTGCTGAACCCGCTGAAGGTCGTGCTCACCAACTGGCCTGGAGGCGAGGTCGACGAACTCGATGCGGCGTACTGGCCGCACGATGTTCCCAAAGAGGGCTCGCGTCGAGTGCCGTTCGGCGGCGAACTACTGATCGAGCGCGAGGACTTCATGGAGGAGCCCGAGAAGGGCTTCTTCCGCCTGGCACCAGGCCGCGAAGTGCGGCTGCGATACGGCTATGTGATCCGCTGCGACGAGGTGATCAAGGACGACAACGGCGACATCGTCGAGGTGCGCTGCACCTATGACCCCGATTCGCGCGGTGGCAGCCCCGCTGATGGCCGCAAGGTGAAGGGCACGATCCACTGGGTCTCGGCCGCCCAGGCCCTGCCGGTTCAGGTGCGCCTGTACGATCGGCTCTTCCGGGTGCCCGAGCCGGGCCGCGATGGTGACTATCTGGATGACTTGAATCCGGAGTCGCTGACGGTGGTGGAGGCCTTCGGCGAGCCGGCGTTGGCGGAGCTCGAGGCGAGCAGCCACGTGCAGTTTGAACGGCTGGGCTACTTCTTTGCCGACCCGGCGGATTCCCGCGCGGGCGCGCCGGTCTTCAATCGCGTGGTTACGCTACGCGACGCCTGGGCGCGTGCGCGCGAGGAGTACGAGGCTCGGCAGGTGGCCGAAGCCGAGGCCGATCGTTCGGCGGGCGCCCACGGCGGACCCACCGACGAAGCGCGCAAGCGCAAGAAGCGCTCCCCGGTCGAGGTCCGTGCCGAGGCGCGTGAGGCCGATCCCGAGCTGGCAGTGATGTTCGGGCGTTTCAGTACCGAGTACGGGCTCGACGAGGCCAC
>JAJCXS010000182.1 GCA_029263335.1 Acidobacteriota bacterium
GCCTGGACCATCGGCTGAAAACAACCGGCGAATACCGGATTCTGAGGGTCCTCGACGTTGATCATGTGCAGCGCGCCGCCGCAGGTCTCGCCCCCGGAGCTATTGCCGACCGCGTAGGCGAACGACGTGTCTTCGTTGACGAAGATGTTGTGCGTCGAGTTCACGTTGCTGTAGTGGGCGTCTTCCGCGAACGTCAATGGCGTGCCGTTGAACTCGCGCAGCTTGTGCAAATCGAAGATCTGGACGCCATGTGGGCCGGAGGCGTCGGCAACGATAAAGGCGTGATCCTGGTGAATCTTCACATCCCTCCAGAGGCTGGCCGGCGATGCGTCCGACTTGGCCAGCTTGCCGACGAAGGTCGGGTTCTCCGGGTCGGTGATATCGACGAAGGCGGTACCGTCGCGTAGGCCCTGCACAACGTAGTCACGGCCGGTCTCGCTGTCGGTCCAGCCCCACAGATCGTTGGTGGTGACGCCGCGTCCCCCGCCCATTTCGTGTACCGGCAAGAAGGACACCAGATCGAGTCCGTCGCACTCGAACATGCCTGCCCTGCCGTTCTCGCACGGCACCGGATTGCCGGTGATCGCCTCCAGGCCGCGGGCCTCGCTGAGTACCCGCGTCCGATCCCACCCGTCGGCAAGGCGAGTCATGATGACGGCGGAGCCTGCGCCATAGTCGTCGCCCGGCACCCCCGCCACCAGCGTGTCGCCCGAGGCAGCCACGCTGGCGCCGTATGTCGAGCCCCACTTGAGCCCTGGCGATGCGAGTTTCGACGCACCCGACCACTCACCGGAGGCGTCATGGTGGAAGCTGTACACTCGCCCCTCCAGGCGCCCGGACCCGGCTCCCGGGGCGCCGACGATCGCTTGCCCGTCGGTCAGGCCCACCGAAGCTCCGAACATCGCGCCGGGACGGGAGTCGAACGGCGTCAGCCGGGCACTCCAGTTCCACGCGTCGTCCGCGAGGGTAAAGACGTGAGCGGCGCCGGCGAATCCATCCGTGGTCGGAGCGCCGACAATGAGGAGATCGTCATGGGCTGCCAAGCTGAACCCGAACGTGGCACCGTCGGCTCCGAACTGGGCCGCGAGCTTGGTGGTGCGCTCGACGGCTCCACTGGTGTAGCGAAAGGCATACGCGGCGCCAGTGGGCGGTCCCTGGCTGAACGCGGCGCCGAGGAACATGTCCACCGAACCTCCCGGGGCACCGACCAGGATCCAGTCGCCATGCACGGCGACGGATGCGCCGAACCCCTCTCCACGTCCTTCGCTTTCCCCCTCGCCCGGCTCGGTGCCATCGCCCTCAATCATCGTGAGCAGGTTCCACGCCTCGACATCTCGGACAAAGACATACACTGCCCCGCGCCCATCGCCGTACGCTGGGGCACCGATCACGGCAAGACCGTCGCCGAGCGCGACGGCGCTACCGAATTTCGAGCCCTCCGCGCCATCCACGGAAAGTCGCGCGATCTCGCGCATGCCCGCCGTCGCAAAGAGGTACGCGGCGTCGGCGGCGTCCGCGCCCACGAGGGCGATGTTCGCGCTTTCGTCGATGGCGATCGAGCGCCCGAAACCATCGGCGACGCTGGCGTCCGAGGCTCGCAGTTGCCGAGCCTCACCCCAGGCGCCACTGCCCGGTCGGTACACGTAGACGATGCCGGGCTCGATCAGGTTGCCGGCCTCGCCTACCAACACGATCGCGTCTCCGGCGGCGGTCGTCGCTCCGTACCCCACCTGTGCTGCCGCCGGGGTCGCCAGGAGAACGCCGGCGGAGAGAGCGAACAGGCGGGAGATAGTCTTGCGCATGATGCACCTCGGTCGTTGGCTGAAACTGGCGGAGGAGTCTACTCGCTCGCTGCCAAGATAGCGCTAACCTGGAGCCCGTCTTCTAGTGGGCCGTCGCCGCGACTCCGGCTGCGTATGCCGGCACGCTGACCACCCCGACCACCTCGCCGGTGGTCGTGTCGATGAGATTCAACGTCCCTCCGGGAGCCTCGCCGTCCGCGGTTTCACCGTACTCGCCGCTTGTGTTGCGGCCCGAAACGTACAGCCAGCGGCCGTCCGCCGAGATCGCGCTACCGTGCGGTTCGATCAATCCGCCGCCGGTGATCTGTCCGCGCAGCGACCAGCTCTCGGTGTCGACGACAGCAACGGCGTTGGCCGTTCGCTGCGGGAAGTAGACCGTCTCGCCGTCGGGCGCGAATACCGGGTGCCAGGGCTGCCCCCCGATGTTGAAGGTCGTAATCAACTCGGGCGCGAGCGCGTCGGCGAGATCGAAGACCAGGACCTCGCCGGACATCTGTCCGCCTGTGACCAGGGTGTTCCCGTCGGGCGATAGGGCAAATTGCACGAAGGTGTGAATGTCGCCCGCGACATCTACGAGTTCGAGGATCTCCTCGGCGGGCTCAACCGCGGCCATGCGATTCTCCGCTAGCGAGGCCGTGTACACGAGCCCTCCGGCCGGTGCGGCGATGAGCGCGTGGGGACGAGCGAAGAAGACGTCGACCTCTTCGATCTCCATGCTCGAACGTGTGATCGCGCCGATACGCATGGGCGGGCTCACGGCCGCCATGGACCGCCCGACGTAGAGAACGTCGAGGACCGGATCGATCGACAGCAGGCCGGGTGTCTCGAACTCGGCCTGACCGACCAGGTTGTTGTCGCGGTCGAACTTCAACACGCGCCAGTCGGCGATCAGCGATACGTACCAGAACGAGCCGTCCGCCTCGACAGCAACGTGATGGGGTTTGCAGTTGGCGCTGAAGCCCAGCTCAGTAAGGTCGATCGTGGCGACGACCTTCTGGCTGGCCGCATCGATCACCGACACGGCTGCGGCCGATTGGCTGGTGACGTAGACCAGCCGTTCCTCCTGCGCCGCCCCGGCGGTGCCATGGGGCACCGCCAGCAGGGCAACGGCAAGCACGCTCGTGACGATCGTCTGCATACGCTTCATCGGCGCCCTATTCGTTGGAGTCGGGGCTGGGTACATCGGCGGGCTTGGCCTCGTCCCGGATCTTGGCCACAAAGAAACCTTCCTGCATGGACGTCACCACGACGATGCCGCTCTTGAAGTAGGGGTAGTTACTCCAGGAACCGCCCATGCCGCCGCCATCCTCGCCGAACGGGACGGTGTCGAGATAGCCGATGGGCGCGATGTTCTCCGGGTCGGAGACATCGAACACGCGCAGGCCCGAGTCGTAGTTGGACTGGTACATCACGTTGCCAACCACGTAGAGGTTGTGGTCGACCGCCGGATTATCGGAGATGTACTCGTGCACCACGATCGGATCCGTGAGGTCCTGGACGTCCCAGATGATGGTTCGCGTGCCGGTCACCAGGCCGCTGGCCTCGTCTCCTTCGTCGTTCATGTAGAAGTAGCGATGATCATCCGTGAGCCAGCCCTGGTGGCTGTACGCCACGTTCGGGTAGCTCGACATACCAATCGCTTGCGGGTTGCGCTTGTCGGTCACGTCCGCAATCGAGAGCGCGGTTTCGTTCGACCCCATGCAGATCTCGTGACCGTCATAGCGCTCGTCCGGCCCGTGATAGATGACGCACTGTGCGTCGTGCGAGTAGCCGGTGCCGCGCCGCCCGGTGCGGGTGTCCTGGAAACAGCCGGCGAACATCGGGTTCTTCGGGTCCTCGATGTTGACCATGTGCAGGCCGCCGCCGCAGGTTTCGCCGCCGCCACTGGCGCCGACGATGAACGCGAAGGACGAGTCCTCGTTGATCACCACGTTGTGCGCCGAAGCGATGTCGTCGTAGTCCGCATCCGACTCGAACTCGATCGGCTCGCCATCGTACTGGCGCAGTCGGGTCAGGTCGAAGACCTGCATGCCGTGCTGGCCCG
>JAJCXS010000183.1 GCA_029263335.1 Acidobacteriota bacterium
CCACGGCGGACCCACCGACGAAGCGCGCAAGCGCAAGAAGCGCTCCCCGGTCGAGGTCCGTGCCGAGGCGCGTGAGGCCGATCCCGAGCTGGCAGTGATGTTCGGGCGTTTCAGTACCGAGTACGGGCTCGACGAGGCCACCGCCGACGTGCTCAGTGGTGACCGCGCCCTGGGCACGTTCTTCGAGGAGGGTGTGGCCACCGGCGCGCCGGCGGGCTCTGTCGCCAAGTGGACCGTCAATCAGGTCTTGGGGGCAGCTACCGACGGCGACGTCGCCGCGCTGCCTTTTGATGGTGGCGAGTTGGGTCGTCTTGTGGGCTCGATCGAGCGCGGTGAGTTGCCGATGGCGGCTGCCAAGAAGGTGTTCTCGATCATGGCGGCTGAGGGCGGTGAGGCCTCCGCTATCGTTGTTGCCCACAACCTCGATCAGCAGGTCGATGACGCTCAGATCGACGCGATCGTCGATGAGGTCATCGCGGCTCATCCCGACAAGGTCGAGCAGTTTCGGGGTGGCCAACAAGGGCTGATCGGCTTCTTCATGGGCCGGGTAATGAGCGCGGCCGGCTCGGGCGCGGATCCACGACAAGTCCAGGAACGGCTGCGCGCGCGCCTATCTTGACCCGTAACTTCAGAATTCCCCAAGGAGCCACGTGATGAGCGATACTTCCGAGCCCACCGTCACCCACGTCCGCTGGGACGACGTGCCGCAGGAACCGATGAACGATCTGATCGACCGGCGCATGGTCACCGGCCAGCGGATCATGGTTGCCCAGGTGATGCTCAAGAAGGGCGCCGTAGTGCCGATGCATGCGCACGAGAACGAGCAGTTGACCCAGGTCATCGACGGCGTCCTGCGCTTCTGGATCGGGTCGGAAGATGCTGAGCCCATCGATGTCCGAAGCGGGGAAGCTCTGCACATTCCTTCGAACGTCCCTCACAAAGCCGAGGCGCTTGTGGACACCAACGATGTTGACGTCTTCACTCCCCCGCGGCAGGACTGGCTCGACGGGACCGACGGCTACTTGCGCGGCGAATAACCATGGACCTAGGGTTGAGCGGCAAGGTCGCGGTGGTCGTTGCGTCGAGCCGGGGCCTGGGGCGAGCGGCCGCCGAGGAGCTTGCCGCCGAGGGCGCACGAGTTGTGATCTGCGCCCGCGGCGCGGAGGCGCTCGAGGAGACTCGTGCCGCGATCACGGCCACAGGCGGAGAGATCGTTGCCGTCCCGGTGGACACCAGCAACCCCGACGATCTGGAGTCCTTGATCACCGTTGCCGAGACCAGCTTCGGTCCGGTCGACATCCTGGTAACCAACGGCGGCGGGCCATCCCCGGGGACATTCGATGAAGTCGACGATGCCGCCTGGGACGCTGCCGTTGCGGGCACGTTGTCCAGCGTCGTGAGGTTGTGTCGGCGAGTGCTGCCGGGCATGCGGGAGAAGGGGTCGGGACGGATCATCAACATCACATCGATCGCGGTGAAGCAGCCGGTCGACGGACTGATCCTGTCCAACGCCGTCCGCGCGGCCGTTACCGGCTTCGCACGGACGCTTGCCAACGAGGTGGCGTCGCAGGGGATCACGGTGAACAACGTCATGCCCGGATTCACGTGGACCGAGCGCGTCGATGAACTCGCCGACAAGCAGGCGGCGTTTGCCGAGGCAACTCGTGACGAGGTTATTGCCGGATGGAAGGCAGCCATTCCGGCGGCGCGACTCGGCGAGCCGAATGAACTGGCCGCCCTGATCGCGTTTCTCGCCTCCTCCCGCGCCGCCTACATTACCGGGCAGTCCATCCCCGTAGACGGCGGCTGGATCCGAAGTCTCGTCTAGCGACGAGAGCCTGCGTGCTCCGGCCTGACGGATCAGTCCCCGGGTGGCTGGCTCCAGCGGGCCTCGGAGAGGCGCAGAACAGCCAGCGCCGCGGTCATGAAGATCAGCTGTACGGCGAACGCCGGGCTGTGCAGTCCGGTGCTCAGGTGCGTGTAGATCGCACCGGCCAGGATCACCGTGAGGATCCCCGCGCCATAGGTCGCCAGCGAGGGGAACAGCAGCAGTACCGCCGCGATCAACTCCACCATGCCGATGCCGCCGGCAAAGCGCGCCGAGTAGCCCCACTCCTGGAAGCGCTGCAGCCAACCGGGGTCACCCAACAGCTTGGCTGGAGCCACGGTCATGTAGGTGAAGAACAACAGAATCGACAACGCCCAGGCGGCGACGACCCGGATGCGGATGTTGGTCATGACCTACTCCGAGGACTCGCCGGGGTACTTGCCGAACCAGGTCAAGATGTTGGCGACCTTGCGGATCAGGTTGCTGGGCCGCGACGTGATCGAGTGTGACGCCTCGGGGATGCGCACGATCGCCGTATCGACCTTTTGCAGTTTCAGGGCCGTGTAGAACTGCTCGGTTTCCCACATCGGCGTGCGCCAGTCGGCTTCGCCGGTTAGCAGCATCGTCGGGGTGGTCACGTTGCCGGCATGGTGGAGTGGCGAGCGCTCCATGTAGTTGTCGAGATGGTCCCAGGGCAGGCCGGGGAACCAGTACTTGTAGAAGGTCGCCGTGGCGTCGGACGAGAGCACGAAGCTGTACCAGTTGATGACCGGCTTCTGTGAAACGGCGGCAGCGAAGCGGTCGGTATGGCCGACGATCCAGGCGGTCAGGACTCCGCCACCGGATCCGCCGGTGACGTAGAGGCGATCCTCGTCGATGAATCCGCGCTCCACCACAGCATCTACGCCTGACATCAGATCGTCGAAGTCCTGGCCCGGGTAGTTGTGATGGATGAGGTTGCCGAACTCCTCACCGTATGAGGTCGAGCCGCGCGGGTTGGTGTAGAGGACCACGTTGCCAGCGGCTGCGTACAGCTGAATCTCGGCCGCGAAGTGTGGCCCATACGAGGCGAACGGCCCGCCGTGTATCTCCAGAACGAGAGGATAGGTCTGGTTCGGGTCGAAGCCGGGTGGCGTCACCAGCCAGCCCTGCACTCGCCGACCATCAAAACTCGACTCCCACCACATCTCCTCGACGCTGCCGAGATCGCGGTATGCGAGCAGGTCTTCGTTCAGCCAAGTGAGCTGCGACTCTTCACCGTCGATCATGACCGCGACATCCGCCGGCCGGTTCGTCCGCGATGCGGTGAACGCGATGGAACCGTTGTCGGCCACGGTGAACTGGCCGCTCGAGTACGGACGTCCGAGCGACTGCCCACCCAGGTTGTCGGCGCGAATCTCGGCCTCCGCATCGCTGCGTGCTGGCACGTAAGCGACCTTGGTTACGCCGTGATCGGTGTACTGGAACCAGATGCCTTCGCCATCGGCGCTCCAGCGTGCCGCGCCGACGCTGCGATCGAAGCCGGGCATGAGGCGCTCGGAATTGCCGCCGTCGCGGTCCATGACGTACAACTCGCTGGCGTCGTACCCCATGTAGTGTTCGTCGTTACCTGTGTAGAGAATCCGGCTCCCGTCGGGAGACAACTGCGGTGAGTTGTCCGGGCCGTGTCGCGACGTGAGCTGCGACAGTGAGCCGGTGGCCAGCTGAAGCTCGAACACCTCCGAGTCGGCCGGATCGTATTCCCACTCCTCGTGGCGGTTGGCCGAGAACACGATCGACTGGCTGTCGGCGCTCCAGGAATGGCCGCCGTGATTGAAGTCGCCATCGGTAAGCTGACGCGGGGCGCCGCCCTCGGCCGGGACTACAAAGAGGTGGCGGAAACCATCGGGGAGGAACCCGGCGCCGTCGCCGCGAAATTGCAGGCGGGTGATCGTGCGCGGCGACGGGGCCCAGTTGGCGCCGGTCGGTGGTGACGGCACCTTGGTTCCGATGCCCTGAGGTGAGCCCGGCACAAACATGGAGAAAGAGATCCACTGACCGTCGGGCGACCAGCTCACTGCTCCGGGCCCGCTCACGAGGTGGGTGACTCGCGCCGTCTGGCCGGTGTCCATCCACCGCATCCAGATCTGCGACCCGCCGTCGACACTCGAGACCCAGATCAGGCGATCACCGGTGGGGCTCCAGACCGGAGCACGGTGATTGTCAGTGCCGCTGGTGAGGGGGCGCTGCTCGCCGCTGGCGATATCGATCAGCCACAGGTTCGAGCGCGGGCGATCGGTCATCACGTCGTAGAAGTTGCGTACGTAGACCACCTGGGAGCCATCCGGCGAGATCTGCGGCGAGGTGGCCCATTCCAGGTCGAAGACATCCATCAACTCGAACGGATGGCTGTCCTGTGCCGATGCCGGAATCGCGACGAGGAAGGTCAGCGCAAGCGCGATGGCGGCGAGGGGAAGGGCGGACTTACGCATTCGGAGTCTCCTGCGGGTTGGTGGCGTGGTCGCCGGACCGATGACGCACGCATTCTACCCGCCCCGGCGCAGACCGCGGTCGGTGTGAGTCTCCGAACATCCCAGCCGACGGCTGGTAGCGGCGACTAGAACGCCGTCGAGGCGAAACCTGCGTCGACGTAGTGGACCTCACCGGTGACGCCCTTCGAGAGACCCGAGAGCAGGTACAGGCCGGTGCTCCCGACATCGTCGATATCGACGTTGCGCCCCAGCGGCGCGCGCGCGGCGTTGTCCGCGAGCATCGTGCGCAGGCCTGACACTCCGGAAGCTGCCAGGGTCTTGATCGGGCCCGCCGATATCGCGTTCACGCGAATATCCTTCTCGCCCATGTCGCGCGCCAGGTACCGCACCGACGCCTCGAGTGCCGCCTTGGCGACCCCCATGACGTTGTAGCTGGGCATGCTCTTGACGGCGCCCAGATAGGTCATGGCAATGATGCTGCCGCCCGGATTCAGCAGTGGCTCCGCCTTGCGGGCCAGCAGGATGAGCGAGTAGACGCTGATTTCCATCGTCATCAGGAACCCCTCTCGAGAGGTGTCCACCGTACGTCCCTTGAGGGCATCGCGGTCAGCGTACGCGACCGAGTGAACGAGGAAATCGAGCGAACCCATCTTGTCGCCCACCTCGCTGAACGCATCGTCGACGCTGGTCTCGTTGGTGACGTCCATGGGGACGAACACGCTCGAGCCGGTCGACTCCACCAGGGGTTGGACGCGGCGCAGGAGCGCCTCTCCCTGGTACGTGTAGGCAAGTTCGGCGCCTGCCTCGGCGGCTCGGCGGGCAATGCCCCAGGCAATTGAGCGTTCGTTGGCAACCCCAACGACGAGCCCTTTCTTGCCGGCAAGTAGCGGTGGGGTGGCAAGGTCGTTGGCCACAGTGTCGCTCCAGATAGTTATGAGTGCGGATCAGCAGTATTAAGAGTGTCGTGAAGGATAGCTGATCGGCTCCGAAGCGTCTTCGGCCCGTGTAAGCCA
>JAJCXS010000184.1 GCA_029263335.1 Acidobacteriota bacterium
GCCAGTCCCGACGGACACGCGATTGCCCAACGCTCGACCAGCCCGTGGCTGGTGGGTCGCGCTGCCACCGGCGACAAAGGGGCGCACTCGTCGGGGAAGATCGGATCGAGCGCCATGCGTCGCGACCCCGCCAGTGGCACCTTCCAGAGAACCGAGTAGTTGCCGGGCGCAAGTTCACGGAGCTCCAGGAATCCGGGATCGAGTTCGTGGGCAGCGGCCGTCAGCGGCGTCAGGGCGGCACCCAGCGCGAGGGTGGTGGCGAGCCCGGATGCCGCTACGAAGGAGAGACAACGAGCCAACAGCGCGCCCACCATTATCGCGATCCATCCGATGGCGCGGGCTCGTCGATAACTTCTGGTGGCCAGGCGACGTCGACACGGTATCGGTCGCGCAGTCGTCGATACGTCGCCTCGTTGGCGCTGTCACGCATGCGGCGCACGTACTCCACGCGAACGTCGTCGCGGACGGTGCTGAACTCCGGTACCTCCGGTTCGACACGGGCGCCGACAAGCACCAGGTGCAGCCCGTAGCCGGAGACGAGCGGCCCCTGCCACGAACCCATCGGTAGGTTCATCAGTGCGCTGGCGAACTCTTCGCCGAACAGGCCGTTGAGCTGATCGCGCGATCGCTGCGTGAAGTTCGTCGGCAACAGGAAGGTGTCGCCTGCGGCGTCGGGGTCGGCGTCGCCCGCACGCAACGAATCGAGCAGTCGGCGCGCGTCCTCGTCAAGCGCTTCGCCTCGGCGATCCGGACTCAGGTACACGTGGGAAAACGTGAGTCGCGCCGGCTCTTCGAACACTTCCGTGTTGTCGTCGAAGAACGTCCGCAGATCCGCCTCCGAGGGATCATCGTTGGCGAGATCGAGCGACAGGAACTCGAGCTTCTGGACCAGACGCCGTCGTACGATGGCGTCATTCTGGTCCAGGCCCATGGCCACCGCCTCGCGATACAGCACTTCCTCGCGAACCTGTTGTTCAACGAGGCTGTCGAGTTCCTCGGGTGTTGGCGGACGCTGCCACTGCGCGGCGAACAGCTCTGCCAGGCGGGAGACCTCCGCGGCGGAAACCGCAATCGTCGGATCGCCGGGGGCAGTACTTCCGAACACACCGCTGAGAACGAACAGCAGTGCTCCCAGACCGAGGAAGTGAATGACCGGCTCTCGTAGCCAGCGCTCCAGACCGCGTCGCGGAACCTCTGCCGACAAGTGGATCTCCTAGCGAACGCCTAGCCTGGCGCGCGCAAGCAGCCAGGTGTCGGGATCGATGGTGATCTCGCCCGGCTCGAACTCCACGGGGATCGAGTAGGCGCGTTCGGTCTCGGAGACTTCGATCTCAACGCGCGCCACGTCGCCATCGACGCCCACGAACTCGAGCGTTACCGGCATCCGGTACACGGTTCCGCCCGCCTGTCGCTGGGCGAGACTCAGCTCCACATTGCCGTTCTCGTAGTGCCAGTCGCCGTCGAGCAAGAGGCCCGCGCTGCCCTGATAGAGCCATTGCTGGAAGAACTGTTCGAGATCCTGTCCCGACACCTCCTCCATGACCGCGCGGAACTGTGCGGTGCTGGCCTGTCCGTTGAAGTAGCGCGCGTAGTAGCGACGAATTCCCTGCCAGAAAGTCTCGGTACCCACTCGATGACGCAGCATGTGCAATATCCAGGCGCCTTTCTGGTACTGCATGCGGGTCAAGACCTGCGACATGTCGGACAGGTTGTCGTGAACGATGGTGTATTCAGGCCGCGAGTCGTAGAACTCGAAGATGCCGCCACGCGTCCCACCCATCCGGCGCGCGAATTCATCGCGACCGTAGGTGTGCTCGATGAACAGGGAGGTGAAGTAGGTGGCAAAACCCTCGCTCAACCAGGCGTCATCCCAGTCGGATTCCGTAACCGCGTTGCCGAACCACTGGTGAGCGATCTCATGGATGATGACGTCGCGCCAACGCAAGCTGCGAGTGCCGCTAACCGAGTCGTCTCCGTAAAGGATCGCGGTGGCCGCTTCCATGCCGCCACGGACGCTGTTGGACTGCACGTTGGCGAGCTTCTCGTAGGCGTACGGTCCGACCTGATCCGAGAGAAAGCCGAGTACTTCTCGGGTCGGATAGGAAAAGTCGTAGAAGCCGGCGTCACGATCTTGGGCATAGACCCACGTTTGTACCGGGACGCCGCGGTATACGCCAAGGTGATCGACGGCGAAGCGGGCGATACCGACCATGTAGTTCCACGGTGGAATCGGGATCGACTGCCGCCAGTGGGTCCGACGCAGACCGGGCGCGATGTCGGTTTCCTCCACCAGTAGTCCGTTGGAGATCACCTGATACTGGGTCGGCGCCGTAATCACCATCTGCATGCGCGCCTTTTCGGCGATGTGGTCGACGGTGGGCAGCCAGTTGCGAGCCTTGCTGGGCCAGTTGTCGGAGAAGAACGTCCGATCCCCGTACTTGTTGGGGCCGATGATCAGGCCGGTCACGGGAACGCCGCGGTACGCCACCGTGACGAAGACGCGCTCTTCGGCGGTCGCCGGTTCAGGCAACTCGATGCGCAGACGGTCTCCGGTATGCGAGAACCCAGCCCTGGTTCCGAGTTCGGCGGTCTCGGGCGAGCCGGCCATCACGACGTCCTCGGCAGCGCCTGTGGCTACCCAGACGCCCTCGACCGTCATGCCCTCGTCGCGCCCGCCCGTGCGCCCGGTGAGGTCGAGGTAGACCTCGCCCACGCCGCTCTCGACAAAGCGAATCTCAGTGGTCGCCAACCCTCGTATCTCATCGGTCTCGTCGAGCACAGAAACGCGAAAGACGTACTCCTGCACATCGATACCGCGCTGTCGCGGGTACGTATCTGCCGCGGCCGGGACTACGGAACCCGTCACCAGGGCGGAGATGAGTACGGAAGACAGGGCGATCAGGGCACCGCGACGAGGACGCCTTTGCATGAGTTCACTCCGGCAGTTGAGGACAGTCGAACTGTATCCACTCTCGCACCCCGGAGTCACCATCCGGCGCGGTAGCGGCCCGGGGCGGGCGAGGCCGGCCACGCCAAACGGCTCCACCGCCTAGCTGCGCGCGGGTGCTCGGCGTCGTTCACGCTGCGCGTAACGGCGTTCGAGGTGGGCATAGATCTCACCCGCAACATCGATGCCGCTCGCTGTCTCCACACCTTCGAGGCCCGGTGACGAGTTGACCTCCAGCACCAGTGGCCCGCGGGATGACCGAAGCATGTCGACGCCGGCGACTTTCAGACCCAGTGCCTGGACCGCGTCAACGGCAGTGCGGCGCTCGGCCTTGGTGAGCTTCACCTTCTCGGCGGAGCCGCCGCGGTGCAGGTTCGAACGGAATTCGCCTGGCGCGCCCTGGCGCCGAATCGCAGCGACGACCTTGCGGCCAACCACCAGCGCGCGCACGTCGGCACCTTCAGACTCGGCGATGAATTCTTGCACGAGGATGTTCGCGTCCAGCGCGCGGAACGCCTCGATGACCGAGGTGGCGGCCTTCTTGGTTTCCGCCAACACGACACCCAGGCCTTGTGTTCCCTCGAGCAACTTGATCACCAGCGGCGTGCCGCCAACGACGTTGATCAGACTGTCCACGTCCTTGGTGGAGTGGGCGAAGCTGGTTACCGGAAGCCCGACGCCCTTTTGCGCCAGAATCTGCATCGATTTGAGCTTGTCGCGCGAACGGATGATCGGGTCGGAGTCGTTGGCGCACAGTACGCCCATGGCCTCGAACTGGCGAACGACGGACGCTCCGTAGAACGTGTAACTGGCGCCGATGCGCGGTATTACCGCATCGATTCCGCGAAGAAACTCGCCGGAGTACATCACCTGCGGTCGCCGCGACGTGATGTTCATGTAGCAACGGAGGTAGTCGATGACGATGGCTTCGTGGCCGCGTTCCTCGGCGGCCTCGATCAGTCGGCGCGTCGAGTAGAGCGACCGCTTTCTGGACATGATCAGAATGCGCATGAATACCCTCTCCGCGTCATCTGCGCTGCGAACGGATCCAGGAGCGGCCCGGATCGACTACGAATCTTCTGCGCAAGGCCCGTCGCCCCAGCAGCAGCCGGAATCCCATCAGGGACCGGTTGGTCAGCGTGAGTTCGATGGGCCAGGATTCCTCACCGAGCTGGACGACGGTCTCGACGACGGGGCGCAGCTCGCGCGTGCCGTCGGAGCTACGTACGTGGCGTTCGTCCACGAGCGGTAGTCGGCAGCTCACGAGCGGATGCGGCGATCGCTGCAACGGGTGCACATCGAAACAGACAAGCTCGATACCGCCGACGTTCTCGGAGTGCACCCGCACCGCGTGCAGCGCCGAGGTCCGGGCTCCGGTGTCTACCTTGGCCTTGATACGGTCGATGCCGAGTTGCGGCAGCCCAACCCACTCTCGCCAGCCCACAACGGGTCGGGGGGTCTTCCTGGGTTCGCGCGACGAAGTCAATGCTCGAGGGTCTCGACGGTTAGGGCGGCGGGGCGCCCGCTAGTATCACCGCATCGCTACCGATGCTGAAGCCTTCTGCCACGATGGCGTGTCCCGGGTCCGTAACCGAACAGCGTTCTCACGATCCAAGGGGTGCACGCCTTGTGCGCGGCCACGAAGGCCACCGACGTTCGCTAGCGAACGTGGGGAAGCAAGGAGGCATCCTATCGCGGTGGAGTTCTCGATGAAGGCGGATTCGTGATGACGCGTCTCCTGTTTCTCTTCGTTGGATCCGTGCTCCTGCTGCTCGGGACGGTCGCTCCCGGCGGCACGTTCATGATGGCAGCGGGCCTGGCAATCCTCATCTGCGCGAGTCCGTGGTTCGCCCAGTGCGTCCGGTGGCTTCGTCGTTGTTTCGCACTCCTCGATCGGATGATGAAGACCATGCAGCGCGTGGCGGGCCGCCGCATGGGCGGCATTCTGGCTGCCACGGACCCGGATGTTGCCGCGAGCGCACACCCGGGCGCGCATGGCGCGGCGATCCCGCCCGCCGACAAGGGGGCAGCGACGACGCACTTTCGCGCCTGCAATCTGTGCGAGGCGATCTGTGGACTCGAGATCGAGCACGACACGCGCTCCGTGATTTCCATCAAGGGCGACGCGCTCGACCCGTTGAGCCAGGGTCACATATGCCCGAAAGCCCTCGCGCTCAAGGACATCCACGAAGACCCGAGTCGGCTGCGTGCACCGGTCAAGAAGACGGCGGATGGCTGGCGGGAGGTCGCCTGGGAGGAAGCGTTTGCAGAGATTGCCGAGCGCACGCGCGTCATTCGCGATCAACACGGCGATCGCGCCCTGGCCGTGTATCTCGGCAACCCGACTGTGCACAACTACGGTGCGATGTTGTTCCAGCGTCCGTTCGTACGCGCGCTGGGAAAGCCGCAGGTATTCTCCGCCACCTCGGTCGACCAGCTGCCGCACCATTTCGCTGCCAGCTTCATGTTCGGGCACACGATGTTGATCCCCGTCCCGGACATCGACCGGACCGACTTCATGTTGATCATGGGCGCGAACCCGATCGCCTCGAACGGCAGTCTCATGACGGCACCTGGAGTGCGGCGACGGTTGAAGGCAATTCGCAAGCGAGGTGGCCGTGTCGTAGTCGTGGATCCTCGCCACAGCGAGACGGCAGCGCTGGCGGACGAGCACCACTTCATTCGACCGGGCTCGGACTTCTGGTTGTTGGCCGCGCTGTTGCATGTAGTCCTCGCCGAAAAACTGGACGCGTGGGGACATCTTTCGGGGGCGCTTCGTAGCTACGAACAACTCACCAAGCTGGCCGGCCGAGTCAGTCCGGAGGTCGCGTCCGGCTTTACTGGCATCGACGCCGAGACGATTCGTGGCCTGGCACGTGATTTCGCCGGCAGTGCCACGGCCGTGTGCTACGGGCGTATGGGTCTCTCGACCCAACGCCACGGTGGTTTGAGCCAGTGGCTCGTCAATGTCTTGAACATTGTGACGGGCAACTTCGACACCGCAGGCGGTGCGATGCTGACCTCGCCCGCCGTACCCGTGGTGGGACGGGACAGCACGCTCGGTCACTTCGACCGCTGGCGGAGCAACGTGCGTGAGTTGCCGGAGTTCGACGGCCAGTTGCCGGTCGCTGCCCTCGCGGAGGAGATGCTGGCCGCCGGGGATGACAACATCCGCGGCCTGTTCACATTCGCCGGCAACCCGGTGCTGTCGACGCCCAACGGCCGTCAGCTCGACGCGGCGCTCGAAGGGCTGGATCTGCACGTGGCGATCGACATCTACATCAACGAAAGTTCACGGCACGCGGACTTCATTCTGCCGACAGCCACGGGCCTGGAAACCGAGCATTACGATCTTGCCTTCCACGCTCTTGCCGTTCGCAACACGGCCAAGTTCTCACCCAGCCTGTTTTCGCCCCCGCCGGGGCTTCGCTACGACTGGCAGGTACTTGGCGAACTCGCCCGTCGGGTACGGGCGCCGCGGCGCGGTCTTGCCGGGGTTCGCGAGCGCTCCATCGCCGCGCTGATGAACTGGCTCACCCCAAGCGGCATCTTGAATGTTGGCCTCAAACTCGGACCACACGGCGCCTGGCGCTCGCCGACGAAGTGGTTCACCGGTCTGAGCCTGCGACGTCTCCGGCAGGCGCCGCACGGCATCGACTTCGGGCCGCTCGAGTCGAAGGCGCCGGGCTGTCTGCGAACGCGAGACAAGAAGATCAACCTGGTGCCGACGGTGTTGCGAGTTCGTTTCGAGGAAGTCCTGGCGGAAGACCTGGCCGGCTCAGCGCCGCACGGGAACACGTTCGAGCTGATTGGGCGTCGTGATCTCCGTAGCAACAACTCCTGGATGCACAATGTGCCCAGGCTGATCAAAGGGAAGAACAGAGCGACGCTGCTGATGAACCGCGAGGACGCGAAACGTCTGTGCCTGCAGGAGGATCAAATCGTGCGCGTGCAATCTCGGATCGGTAGCATCGAGCTTCCTCTGCAGCAGTCCGATGACCTAATGCCGGGGGTTGTGAGCATTCCGCATGGCTTTGGGCACAACCGGCCGGGCACGCGGTTGCCGGTCGCCGAGGCCAACGCCGGAGTGAGTATCAACGACGTAACGGACGAGCGTGTTGTCGATCCGCTCACCGGAACAGCTGCTTTTTCCGGCCAGCGCGTAACGGTCGGGCCAATGATGCCGTCAGGAGACGCTTGATGGAGCGCTGGGTCACACGCGGCATGAAGGTGACGCTCGAACCAGTGGGGCAGCCGGATCGGCTTGATAAGCCTCTGTTCGCGATCAACTGGTTCGACACCCGTTCGCGTCTCATCTACGACCTGTACAACGCACTGGCGTCGCGCAGCCTCTTCAAGGTCGGCGGCAAGGTGTTGTTCAAGGGCCGGGTCATCGAGACGCTCTCGGGCCGGGCGCTCGATGCGCGCCAGATTCTGCTCATCGTGAACTACCCCTCGGGCGAGAGGTTTCTAGACCTGCTCTCGGGTACTTTCTTCCAGATCGTCAGCGCCTTGCGGATTCTGGCCGTACGACGTTTTTCGTTCGGCCTCAACGAGCGCATCGACGGGCCGCAGCTGCTGGGATCCGCCACAACGCCGTTTGCGCGAGGCCCGGCGTGGGCGATCCACCATTACGCATCGGACCAGGACATTCGCGAGAACCTGGAGGCCCTGCGAGAGTTCGCGTCATCCAGCGGGCTCGAACTGTGGTTCGTTAGCCAGAAGATCGGCACCGTGACATCGGAGACGGGTGCCGGATCTCGACAGCCGATGGACAGCGTTACCGACAAGGTCGTCTTGTTCAAAGCGGCCACGGCACAACAGCTACGCGACGGGTTGTTGTCGCCGCGCGGCCAGCAACTCGTCAACACCCAGCCGAACTCCTACGTTGGGCTGCTCGATCGTGTGCTGTAGCCGCGCCGAGAGTGGCGGCACCTTGCTGTCCCGGCGCATCGTGAGTAGCGGATGAAGCCGACCATCGTGGTGACGGGAGTCAGCAGCGGCATTGGCTATGACGCTGTTCGCTACCTGAGTCAGAACGGCTACTTCGTATTTGGCAGCGTGCGATCGTCGGCGACCGCCGCGGAGCTGGAGAACAAGTTCCCGGACAATTTTCGCGCCCTGATCTTCGACGTGCTCGACCGCGCATCGATCGACGAAGCCAGCGAAGTCGTGGCCGAGCACCTGGGCAGCGAACGGTTACGCGCGCTCGTGAACAACGCCGGGATTGCCGAGGGTGGGCCGTTGCAGTTGCTCGACGACGACAGGTTCAGTCGCCAGTTGGAGGTGGGCGTGGTGGGCACGCGGAACGTGACCAACGCTTTTCTCCCGCTCCTTGGCGCCTGCCCGAAGGCGATGGAGCCGCGCCGCGGGCCACCGGGGAAGATCATCAACATCACCTCGATCTCGGGGATTCTCAACACGCCCATGAACGGCGCGTACTGCGTTGCCAAACACGCCGTCGAGAGCCTCGGGGAGGTCTATCGCCGCGAGCTGTTGCAGTACGGGATCGATGTGATTTCGATTCAGCCGGGTCCCATCGAGTCGCTGCTTTGGGACAAGAACATCGGCTCGCTCAACGAGTACGCGGAGTCCGAGTACGCCGACATGTGTCGCAATACCGACGAGATCATGCGCGAAGCGAGCGCAGATGCTCTGCCCGCGGAGGTGGTTTCACGGCTGCTGGATCGCATAATCCGGGCTCGTTGGCCGCGGCGGGCGTACATCGTCCATCGGAACCGATGGAGTGTGGCGCTCTTCGCCAAGGTCCTGCCGGCGCGACTCGTCGATCGACTGTTGTGGAGGCGGTTGAGTCGCGCGCCCATAAAAAAAGGCTCCTGAGGTAGGACTTGAACCTACAACCCTCCGGTTAACAGCCGGATGCTCTGCCGATTGAGCTACTCAGGAACCAGAAAAGAGGCCAGCGGGACACGAGGTGTCCGCGTCCGGCCGTATAGAAAAATGTAGCACCGAGGCTCGGCTTCCACAAGAAAAGAAGACCGCACCTGTCGCGATCGAACTTACAGCTCGCGACGCCCCTCGAGCGCCCGCGACATGGTCACCTCGTCGACGTATTCGATGTCGCCACCAACCGGAATTCCGGCAGCGATTCGGGTCACGCTCGTGCCCAGTGGCTTGAGCAGCCGCGCGAGATAGGCAGCCGTCGCTTCGCCCTCGACAGTGGGGTTGGTCGCGATGATGACTTCCTGGACGTTCCCCTGGCGCACGCGCCGCTCCAGTTGGTCAAGGTGGAGTTCGTCGGGGCCGACACCGTCGAGTGGCGACAGGGAGCCGCCCAGAACGTGGTATCGCCCGCGGAAGTGACTAGTTCGCTCGATCGTTGCCAGATCGTGCCCTTCTTCGACTACACAGAGGAGAGAGTCGTCGCGGCCGGGGTCAGCGCAGTATCGGCAGGGATCATCATCGGTCAGCAGGTTGCACTGGCCGCAAGGCTTGATCCTACGACGCACCTCGAGGATCGCGTCGGCTAGTTCCTGGGCCTCACTGGCCGGCGCTTTTAGCAGGTAGAAGGCGAGCCGCTGGGCGGTCTTGCGACCGACGGTCGGCAGTCTCTGCAGGCGCTCGATCAGGTCCGCGAGCGAGCCGGTTTCGGTGAAACTCATCAGCAACTACCTAGCCGAGCATCCCGCCGAGTCCGGGGGGCATCATGCCGCCCAGCTTGCTCTGCACCTCTTCGTCGACGCGCCGGGAAGCTTCGTTGACCGCCGCGACGACCAGGTCTTGAAGCATCTCGACATCGTCCGGATCCACCGCGGCCGGATCGATTTCCAGCTTGATGAGGTCCTTCTGGCCGTTGAGGGTCGCCGTCACGGCACCCCCGCCGGCTGCGGCGGAGACGCGGACCTCGGCCAGCTCAGCCTGCATCTTGTCCTGCATTTGCTGGGCCTGCTGCATCATCTTCTTCACGTTCATCAGATTTCCTCTACGGACAGCACGCTGCCTTTGAGTTCGCTCAGTAGGTCCTGCACGGCGGGCTCGTTCTCAACCTGACGGCGCAGCTCGGGACTGGCAGGGGTGGGTGCCGGCCGCGGCGCGGTAGCCGTGGCAGGTGATTCGGTGGGTGTCGCTGCCGGGTCCGCGTCCGCGGGGTGCGGTTCATCCTCACGCGGCGGAGCGGTCTGGCCCGGCGGTCCCGCTGTCTCTGCGGGATGAGGAATATCGGCGTCCATCGGCGGCGGCCCCAGGTTCCGGGCAGGGGTCGCGACGGGCGGGTGGGGCGGTTCCTGCGACGCCGGCTTCGGCTTCGGCGGTGGCGGCGGAGCGTTTGGGTCGATCTCGACGCGTGGCGCGACGCTGCGACCGAGGGCGGCCTCGCACGCCGTGCGCAGCGCCGGCTTGATCTCGGGGTCTTTGAATCGGTCCGCAAACAATCCGGCGGTCGGCGGAAAACGAAACACGAGCGCCTCGCCGGCAACATCGATGCCGCAGGTACGGCTCAACGACTGGGCGAGCAAGGGGTGAGTCTCGCTGAGCTTGGCTTGGATCTTACCGAGCAGCCCCGAGGTCGTGGGCGCCTCGTCAACTGCTTCGCTTGCCGTCGTCGCTGGCGTTGGTGCCGGTGTTGCCGGTGGTGCGGGCGGTCCGGGCTCCGCGACCGACTTTGGCGGGGACGGTGGCTCGGGCTCTACAGTCACCTGCGGCGGAACGGGTGGCTCAGGCTCCGCTGCCGCTTTCGGTGGAGCCGGTGCGGGTTCCGCGGCCGCTTTGGGTGGGGAAGGTGGCCCGGGCTCCACAGCTGGTCTTGATGGAGTGGGCGGCGCCTGAACCTCGGGAGTTGGCGCCGGCCTGGCAGTGGCCGTCGCGGGTTTCGACCGTTGCGGTGTCGCAGCTCGGGAGCGCGGGGCAGAAGGCGCGGGCTTGTTCTCGGGCGAGGTGTTGTCACCGGGGCCGCCGCCCTGCAGCGCGGCGATGAGTTCTTCGATCGGCTGCAGCCGCGGCATGCGCGCGAGTCGTGCCAGCACTACCTCGAGGTGATAGCGCGGTTGTTCCGCCATCTTGATGCGGTACTCGCTGCCGGCGAGCAGCGTGAAGGCGCGGTCGAGATCGTCAATCTCGAACCGCTGTGCCTGGCCGGTGAGGGTCTCCAGGTCAGCCGCGGGAAGATGCAGGATGTCTCCGGGCTCGTCGACCGTTCGGACAACCAGCAGGTTGCGGAAGTGACCGAGAAGATCAACGGCGAACTGATGTAGGTCGATACCCTGCTCGACCATTTCGTTCACTAGCTCGAGAACACCAGCGACGTTCTCGTCGCCGATCAGATCGACAGCTCGGAACAGCAGGAGGCGGTCTACCAGCCCGAGCAGGTCTACTACGGTCGATTCGTCGATCGAGTCACCGGCGAACGCGATGAGCTTGTCCAACAGACTCTGCGCGTCTCGCAGGCTGCCATCGGCCGCGGTGGCAACCAGGGCAAGACCGTCTGTTGAGATACCGATGCCCTCCGCCGCCGCCATCTTGCCGAGATGCTCTTGGATTTCGCGTTGGCTGATGCGTGAAAGTTGGTAGTGCTGGCAGCGCGACAGAATCGTCGGCAGGATCTTGTTGGGTTCGGTGGTGGCGAGCGCGAAGATGATGTACTCAGGGGGTTCCTCGAGAACCTTGAGCAGGGCGTTGGACGCCTCGGGCGTGAGCATGTGGGCCTCATCGAGGATCATCACCTTGTAGCGGTCGCGCGAGGGCGCGTACCGGGCGATCTCGATGAGTCCCTTCATTTCGTTGATGCCGCGATCGGAGGCGGCGTCACGTTCGAACACGTCGAGCGAGCGGCCCTCCATGATCTCGACGCACGATTCGCAGGTGCCGCATGGAGTGGCTGTGGGGCCTTCGAAAGCGCGGCAGTTGAGTCCCTTCGCCAGCAGCCGGGCGATTGTGGTCTTGCCCACGCCGCGGATGCCGGAGAAACAATAAGCGTGCGCTAGGCGGCCCTGCTGGAGAGCGTTGCCGAGGGTGTGAACGATCGGCCGCTGCCCGACGACATCGTCGAACTGCTGTGGCCGCCACTTGCGGGCGAGTACCTGGTAGCTGGGCCGTTCCATCGATCCTGTTCGGCTGGCGGGGGCTTCAGTGCCCGCAGAGAATAGAGGAACGAACGCCGGGTTGTCCTGCGGCACCTGCAGGATCCCGCTTAGCGCTGCTCCCTTCCGGGTCTGACGCGGTTCACAGGCCTGCACCGCACAGGGCCCGGCGCCGTTCCAAATTTCGTGCGCGCCGCGTACGGCGGGCTCAAGATGCTGCTGCGATCTTACAACCCCGTGTCGGCGCCCGTGAGGCGGCGCGTTACGCGTCGCGCAGTGCCTCGGTGGGACTGACCCGGGTAGCTCGCACGGCCGGTATGCAGCAGGCGACGAGGGCGATCACGGTAAGGAAGAGCACCGAGGTACTCAGGCTCAGGGGGTCGAACGGTTCGACGCCGAAGAGCATGCTGGCCAGTAATCGCGTGGCACCGATGGCGATCAGCACGCCGATACCGATACCGATGCCAACCACGGCCATTCCCTGCCGCACGACCATGCGGACCACATCGAGCGCGTGGGCGCCCATTGCCATACGGATGCCGATCTCGGAAGTGCGCTGGGCTACCGAATAGGCCATGACGCCATAGACGCCAGCCGCTGCGAGTGCCAGAGCGACGGCCGCGAAGCAGAGCAACAACGAGGTGTTGAAGCGACGGGGTCCCAACGTATCGTCGAGCACGGAAGAGAGCGGTCGCACATCGGTTACCGGCCGGTTGGGCACGACTTCGCTGACCGCCGCGCGCACGCTCGGCGCCAACGCAGCCGGGTCACCGTCGGTGCGAACGACAAAGAACATGTTGGTCCACCAGGTCATCTGGAGGTGGGGCATGTAGACGATGTTCATCGCGGCGCTTTCCAGGCTGCGCTCACGAACGTCGCCGACAACGCCGATTACGGTCTTGAGCCGCTCGGGGTCGCGCCACCCCAGGAAACGCTTGCCGATCGGGTCCTCTTCAGGCCAGAGCGATTCGGCCATGCTCTCGCTGATGATGGCGACGTGCCGGGGGTCGCCCTCCTCCGCGTAGAACTTGCGACCCTTGAGCAGCGGCACGCCCATGGCTTCGAAATAGTCCGGCGACGCGAGCCGCCAGAAAGCCGACGGGTAGTTATCGCCGTGATCGCGGCCTTCCACAATCATGTCCATGCTCGTATTGCCGCCGCCGAAGGGCAGCCCGCTGATGGTGGCGGCGCTGAGTACCCCGGGCACTGCCTCGATCTGAGCCAGCATCTCGCTGAACTGACCAGAAAGGGCGAGAAATTCCTCCTCCGAATTGAACGGCATGTCGATGGCGAGGGTCAGCACCGCATCAGCGTCGAGGCCGGGGTCGATGGATTGCACGTGCCAGAAGCTTCGGATCAACAGAGCCGCGCCAGCGAGCAGGACGATCGACAGCGCCACCTCGGCTGCCAGCAATGCCTGTCGGGCCCGCCGCGTGCCGGCACTGACCGAGGTGCCGCGGCCACCTTCCTTGAGCGCGTCACCCGGATCGTTACTTGCCGCTTGCCAGGCGGGGAGCAGGCCGGCGAGTAGCGCTGTCGCCAGTGTGGCGCCGAGTGCAAACAACAGCACGGTGCCGTCGACGGCAAGGTTCTCGAAGCGCGGCAGACGTCCGGGATCGAGCGCTCTGAACCAGGTGACGCCGCGGAACGCGAGCGCGGTGCCGAGAGCCCCGCCAAGAATCGCCAAGAGCGTGGTCTCGGTGAGCATCTGCCTCAGGATGCGCGCGCGACTGGCGCCGAGGGCTCCGTAGATTGCGATCTCGCGCGCTCGTGCCGTAGCACGCGCCAGCAGCAGGCTGGACAGATTGGCACAAGCGATTAGCAGCACAAGGCCGACCGCGCCAATCAGGACGTACATCGCGGTGCGAAGTTCCTGCGGCACGATGGCGTCGTACAGCGAATCCACGCGCGTGTCGAAGCCCTGGTTGGAATCAGGATAGTCGATCGCCAGCTGCGCAGCGACGGCGTCGAGATCGGCTTCCCCCTGCTCCACGCTCACACCCGGCAGGAGCCGTCCGAGGACCGTCATGCGATGGTCACTACGCATCTCGTTCATGCCAGCTCGTAGCGGCGTGAAGATGTCTGCGTCGTCGAAGAAGAAGTTGCCGGGTGGCATTACGCCGATGATTGCGAAGGACGCGTCGTTGATCAGCACCGAGGTGCCGACAATTTCCGGGTCCGCGCCGAAACGGTTGCGCCAGAGCGCCTCGCCGAGAACCGCGACGCGCGATTCGTCGCCGATTGCGTCCTCCTCGGTGGTGAATGCGCGTCCGAGTGTCGGATAGACGCCGATCGTGTCGAAGAACTCCAGCGAAACACGACGTCCGTCGAGGCGAATGGCCTCGCCATCGAGGCTCAGGTTGAGCGTCCCGAAGCCGATCCCGGCGAGGCTCTCGAACGCTTCGTTGTTGTCGCGAAAATCGACATAGTTGAGTTCCGAGACGGCGAAGTAATCCCATCCGCGTGCCGGCGCGCTTTCCCACATCTGCACGAGCCGATCGGGCTCCGGATAGGGCAGGGGCTGCAGGACAACGGCGTTCAACACGCTGAAGATCGCGCTATTCGCGCCAATTCCGAGTGCCAGAATGAGGATGGCGAGCAGGCTGAAACTCGGCGCCTTAACGAGACGGCGCAGGCCGATCGTGAGGTCCTGTCGCAGCTCGGAGAAGAACTCGAAGCGCCGCGCGCTGTCCCGTGCCGTCCGGTCTTCGCGCTGCGTGGCGTGGGTGACCTCGCGGACATCGCCGAAACGTCGCCGGGCCTCGGCTCGCGCCCGTGCCGGGTCCAGCCCCTGTTCGATCAGCTCTTTGGCGCGCATCTCGAGGTGAAATGCGACCTCGTCGGTGACGTTGCCCGGTACCGGTGCCCCGTCCTTGTTGATCTTGTCGTTCATCGTTGCTCACCTCTGCCTGGCCCGAAGGCCTGTGCGGCGCGCCCTTAGCTCGGTCGTTCCGCCCCGAGCACCTTTCCCATGGCGATCGCGTAGCGGCTCCAGTCGTCTCCCTGTGTCGCCAGCCGGGCCACGCCTTGCTCGGTGAGTTCGTAGTACTTCACCTTGCGATTGGTGTCAGACAGACCCCATTCCCCTCGAACCAGGCCGCGACGCTCAAGACGATGGAGCGCAGGGTAGAGAACCCCTTCCTGCACCTCGAGGACGTCGTCGGTTGTCTGCCGGATCCAGCGGGACACGGCGTAACCGTGCAGCGGCGCCCAGCTCAGTGATTTCAGAATCAGCACGTCGAGCGTGCCCTTGAGAAGCACTAGCGAGTCCTTGCCCATGGATGTCGTCCCTCAGCTATGGGAGGCTGGTGAGTGTCGCGACGCGGCCGACCAACCCCTTTTAATCAAAGGGATTGTAACCCTATGACCAAAAGGGATGCAAATCATCCCGACACGAGAGGTCACAGATCATGAGCGACGTACCGTCTCCGACTCTTGTCGATGGCTCCGCCCCGGCTACCCCGACGGAGTTGCTGCGCCACCTCGCAGGCCTCGGTATCGAGGTCGATACCGTGAGCCACGCGCCGGTCTTCACGGTCGAGGAGGCCAAGGCAGTGCGCGGCAAGCTCACCGGAGGGCATACAAAGAACCTCTTCTTGCGCAACAAGAAGGGTCGCATGTGGCTGGTCGTTTGCCCCGAGGATCGACAGGTTGACCTCAAGGCCCTCGGACAGCGACTTGGAGCCGGCCGCTTCTCGTTTGGAAGCGCTGAACGACTCGCCGGATATCTCGGCGTGATCCCGGGCGCCGTGACCCCGTTCGCAGTCATCAACGATCACGGCGGCGCGGTCACGCTGGTCATCGACCACGGCCTGCTCGAGACCACCCCCCTGAATTTCCACCCGCTCGACAACAGCATGACGACGGCCATCGCGCCTCGGGATCTGGTCCGCTTCTTGGAATCGGTAGACCACAGCCCCGAGTTGATCGATCTCGCCTAGTCGATCGCTCGTTTGCCCACGCAACGGCCGGGCCGAGTCTCGCAGCTCTGCGCACCCACAGTGACGACGCTGTTTCTCCGAAGAGCCACAGCTAGCTTGCTCTGGGTTTAGCTGTTTACAAAGAGCTGTCAACCTCTTTTTCAATCTAAATCCGACTTCTTCACGGTATTCATAACCTAGCAAGCGTTAAGAATATTTTCTGCCATGGTTCGTGACTCTGGGTCATCCGCGGCCTGCAAAGCGCGCTTCTGGCTACTCCTGTCCGTTACTGTCTTTAAGTAACCCTGCCGGTGAAACCCGGCGCATGAGACCGGCAACGGCGGCTGGGCAGACGAGCGGGAGGCTGTCATGCGCAGGAAACCGATTGGCGTTCTCATCATTGCCGCGATCTCTGGCGGTCTCATCTGCGCTCCTACCAGCTCCGCCATGGCCGCCGCTCCGCAGACGGATCTGAGCTCCTGGGCCAGTGGCCCCGTGCAACTGCTGATGTTGCCGGACGAGCTCGAGGTGGCCTCACAGATTTCGGACCCGGACAGGGCGCAGGCGTTCGTCGATTGGTTCTGGGCACGTCGAAACAGGACGTCGAATGGCCCGACCAACGAGTTCCGCCGCGAGTTCATCGATCGCGTCGCCTACGTCGACAAGGAGTTCAGCGAGGGACCGGATTCTCCGGGATGGGCGACGGGGCGAGGGCGCATCTACCTTCTGCTCGGGCAACCCGAAGCGGTATTCACCACCCAACGACGATTCTTCGTCGACGGGGCACTGCGCTCGCTGACCGTTTGGCAGTACCAGGAACGACGTGCCATCGAAGGTGTCGTTCGCTTTGCGTTCGTGACCACGGAGGCCGGAACGAAACTGGCGATGGCGCCGGGCGACAATGGTTTCTCGCTGGCGCAGGAGGACTGTCTGCGCCTCGCGCGCGAGCGGCTCATCCATGATCCCGCGGCGGGGAGTTTTGCAGTGGTCGACTATCGCGATGCCGCGGCGCTGCCGATCCAGGTGGAGATGACCACGAACGGCGCCGGCGTGATGGCTCATCTCTCGTTGCCGCTGCAGGAGTTGCTGGGCGAGCCGCAGGGCGATCGGATTCGCTATCGCTTCCGCATCGTGGCCGTCGGGACCGCAGGCGGAATGCGTCCTGAGTCCTCCGACGTGCTGGAGATCGGTCTGGGTCCGGACGAGTTCAGTACGTGGTCGGGTCAGAGGTTGCACATCGCGGTCTGGCTACCTCCAGGAGCACGCGACATCCGACTCATCGAAGAGCCTACAGGACGCGTCGCGGTGGTAGCGATGCAGGCGACCGTCCCCGGCGGCACACAGGCCGTCGGTCGTCGGCTCGCGGTAACCGCGTTACTGGACGGGCGGGGGGTAGCTGTTGCGTACCTGCCGGTTTGCCCGGAGAAGCATCCTCGAGCCGAGGCGGTACTGGTGGAGGCCGGCGATCCTGACGCCATCGTGATCGAGCCTCTACCGGGCGGTCAGCTGGCGCTGGTCGCACCGCCGGAAGAAGGCAGCTGATCGGCGAGCCGATGGGGGCAATCCTCGCCTTGGCGGCGTAGCCCTCAATCGGCCCGGAGGGCCCGGGCCGGATCGAGCCGGGCCGCGCGGCGCGCGGGGAGCCAGTTGGCCAGGCCGGAAACCAGCAGCAGAATGAACAACGCGGCCGCGAACGCCAGGGGATCGAGAGCGCCGACACCGTAGAGTACGGAACTCAATACTCGCGACAGCACCGCTGCTGCCAGGCTTCCGAGCACCGCCCCAATCGCCACCAGGCCGAGACCGCGCCGCAGAACCAACTGCAGCACGTCCGCGCGGGCCGCACCCAGTGCCATCCGCACGCCAATCTCCTTGGACCGTCGCGCGACGGAGTAGGCGATCACGCCGTACAGACCGATCGACACGAGCAGAAGTGCGATCACACCCGCGCCGACGAGCATCGCCGCGCCGAAGCGCACCGGGAACAGCGCCATCCCCAGGATTCCGAGCATGTCACTGTCGTCCAGGAATATGAGCTCGGGTTCCAGGGCGAGTAACTCCTGACGCACGGCAGCACGCAGTTGTGCCGTGTCGCGGTCGAGCCGCACCGCCAACGTGGCGCTCGATCGGGGGCCGCGCTCGTCGGCATAGTAAACATACGGCACAGCTTCTTCGCCCACGGTGCGCACCTTGGTGTCGGCGACGACACCGACGATCTCGTACGCGTCGCCGTCGAGCCCACCGGTGCGAAAGCGCTGACCCAGCGCGCCACTAGGAAAGTAACGTCGCGCCAGCGCCGAGGAGACAATCGCGACGGCGGTCGAGTCGGCCGTGTCCTGGGGCCCGAACGTGCGGCCGCGCAGCAAGGGAACCCCCAGGGTTTCGAAGTAGCGGCCGTTCACGATAGCCGCATCGACCTGAGTCGAGGGGTCGTCTTCTGTGAGCTGCAACCCCTCGATGTAGATACCGTTGGTGTTGTACGACATGCTCAGTGGCATGCGGCTGGTGCGGCCTACCGACCGCACCCCGGGCAGCGCCGCCACCCGCGTCGAAGCCGCATCGAAGAAAGCACCGGCCTCCTCGCGCGAGTAGTCGAGTAAGTCCATATCGACGGTGTAGGTCAAGAGCCCGTTGGGGTTGAATCCGAGGTCTACTTGGGTCGCCGACTGAGCGCTCCGTACCATCAACACAGCGCCGACAAGCAGCACGATACAAACCGCGACCTGCAGCACGACCAGGCCGCCGCGGAGTCCCAGCTTGCGACCGGACTGTTCGCTGCCGCGCGCGCCCTGCTTGAGTGCTGAGACCAGATCGGTGCGCGAGCCGCGCAGTGCGGGCGCGAGACCGAAGACAAGACCGGCGGCGACGGCCAGGATGAAGGTGAATGCCACCACCTTGCCGTCTACGGGTAAGTTCCAACTGGTGGGAAGCGCAGCTGGCGGCTGAAACCGCAACAGCAGGCCACGCAACCAGAGCGTCAAGGTGATACCACCGACACCGCCCAGGAACGCCAGTGCCAGACTCTCCGTCAACAGCTGGCGGACAAGGCGCGACTTGCCGGCGCCGAGGGCGAGCCGAACGGCGATTTCGCGGCTGCGGGCAGACGCCCGCGACAACGTCATCGCGGCAATGTTGGTGCAAGCGCTAATCAACACCAGGCCGACCATGCCAAGCAGAAGTGCCGCGACCGGCGCCAGGTAACCGTCGGCAAGTGGGTGGAAGCGAACACTGGTGGCGGGCAGCACCCGAGCTGTCCATCCGTCGTTGGCGGCGGGATACTCGCCCGCAAGTCGCTCGAAGATCCCGTCCAACTCGGCCTGTACCTGAGCAACTCCCATGCCTTCGGCAAGCCGACCCTTGAGGGCCAGCCAGCGTGTCCCACGTCGCTCGGGACGCGTGGCGCCGGGCGAGTCCTGGCTGCTCTGGATGCCGATGGGATCGATTTCGTCGGCCATGATTGCGGGGACCCAAAGCTGGGCGTCGAACAGATGGACCATGCCGTTGAATCCCGCGGGCGCGATCCCGATTACCGTGTACGGTCGACCGTTCAGGGTCAGCGCTTCCCCGATGATCGACTCGTCGCCAGCGAAGCGATCGCGCCAGAATCCGTGCCCGAGCACGACGACCGCATGGCCCCCTGGTACGCGGTCGTCCTCGCGCCCGATCAATCGCCCCCGGTGCGGGGTGACGCCCAACAGTTCAAAGAACTCGCCGGTCGCGAACTCGCCGTAGACGAGCTCGGCGCGCCCGTCCATCGTCATGCTTGCGGCGAGCGAGGAATGACCTGCTAGCCCACTGATCGTCGTGGCCGAGTCGCGGATACTCCGGTAATCGGGATAGGAACTCGTGACCGGGGTGGCGACGTCCGGGTCGTATGAGTAGATCTCTACCAGTTCATCAGGCGCCAGGACCGGCAGCGGCCGCAACAACAACGAGTTGACCATCGTGAAGATGGTGGCGTTGATCCCGACCCCGATGGTCAGGGTGAGTACAACAACCGCGACATACATGGGGCTGCGCGCGAGCGTGCGAACCGCGAAGCGCATGTCCTGCCAGATTGACTCCATGACGATGTTCTCTCGGGGGGGATTGGGAACGGGGATCTTGCCCAAGAACGGTTTGCGAGCGGGCCGCTCGGGCAAAACGGTGACCCGGCGCGAGTTCCTTGCGAACAGAAGGCGCGCTGGCGTGGCGACTACTTGGCGTCCATACCAAGCAATGGCGCGGACCTTGCCATCACGCCGAACCCGGTAGCTGAATAGCTCGGCCAGATCGGCCAGGAGCGCCTCGCGATCGCGCTCCGACAGCGCTAGGCGAAGGATGCCGGACAGCACTCGCGGTGGGGCAGGCGCGATCATCTTGTTCCGTCCAGGAACTCTTCAACACCATCCCAGAGCGTTACCAGCGCTTTGCGCGACTCGCTCAGCGTCTCGATGCCGGAGGGTGTGATGCTGACCAGGCGGCGCTTGCGAGGGCCGCGGGCGCCGGTGGCATCATCGAGACGTGATGCGACCAGGCCTTTCTTCTCGAGCCGGCGCAGGGCGATGTATACGGCGGCGGGGGCCGCCTCACGCCCCGTTTGTTCTTCGAGCTCGAGCACGATCGGCACCGTGTAGGTGTCGTTGCCGAGGCGCAAGATCGACAGCAGGATCTGATGCTCGAAGCCGCCGAGTACGTCGCGTCCCATTCATGGTCTCCGTTGCACTAGCGTTGTTAGGAGGTTGCCCAATGATGGCACCGGGCAACCCAACTAGCAACGTTAGACGAACACAGGATCGCAATAGTTTCGTTACCAGGGCCTTTCAGTTGAACGTCGAGCGAATATCAGCTGCCGAGCGAGGATGTCTGCCTGTTCGTCGTCGGTCGTCCCGAACACCAGATGACCCCCGTTGGGCACCCATTCGAGCAAAGCGGGATTGCGGCAGTCGCTGGCGTGTTGCACTGCCGCGACGTACTTGAGTCCGTGCATGGGTGCCGTGCTGCGATCGGCCTCGCCGACTGTTACCAGCATGGGTGGATAACAGGTGCCGTCCTGGACGTTGTGGTACGGCGAAATCGCGTGCAGCGCATGAAACTCGGCGACATCATCCACCGACCCGTACTCCG
This sequence comes from Acidobacteriota bacterium, assembly GCA_029263335.1. GTDB lineage: Bacteria > Acidobacteriota > UBA890 > UBA890 > WLXD01 > WLXD01. Next base: position 21,009 of record JAJCXS010000184.1, read on the forward strand.
GTACGAGAAACTGGCCGCCAGGTTGCGCCTGTGAGCGCAGCAGGTCGAGCCCCGGATGATCGATCACGGCGCCTCCGAACAGTTCCGGCCGCCGCATGGCGACAGCGGCAGCGAGCAGTCCGCTGGCGCTTCCGCCGTTGGCGATGATCCGACCCGGTGAACTCCACCCGGACTCGGCGAACCACTCCGCGGCCGCGATCATGTCGTCGAAAGCGTTCGTCTTGTTGAGTTTGATGCCCGCCTGGTGCCATTCTTCGCCGTACTCGCCACCGCCGCGAATGTTGGGCACAGCGAAGATGCCACCCAGCTCCACCCACAGGTGCCACTGGGTCTGAAAGTAGGGGAAGGCTGCCCAGTTCCACGCGCCGTATCCGTACATGAAGACAGGGTTGGTCCCATCACGCTTCAGGTCGCGACGGCGAACCATGGACACCGGGACCCGGGTGCCGTCGGCGCTGGTGACGAAGTTCTGTTCGATGACATAGTCGTCGGCCTCAATCGACGTCTCGGCGCGAAGAAAGTGCGCAACTTCGCGGGTGCGCGTATCGATTTCCCAGATGGTTCCGGGATCGCCGACGTGGCGAGTCGTTGCCGTCGCGATCGGGTCGTCCGGACGGCCGGCAACACCGAGGCCGCCGAGCCCCGGAAGGTCGACCTTGCCCTCGTGTCGGCCTTCTCGATCGAAGACATGCAACTCACGGCGTGCATCCACGACGTAGGTGCCGATCCAACGGTCCCCGGCGCGCTGCATCCCGCGCAGTGTGTGCTCGCTCTGTCCGATCAACTCGGTCACATCGCCGTCGCTCGAGTCGATCCGCACCAACTTTCCCTTTGGTGCCTGGTGTTTCGCGAGCAAGACGAACTCGTCGCCGTCGTTATCGACGTAAGTCCACGAGGACTCCGCGGGTAGGGGCAGCCGCCGCGCCCGGGGGGCCTCGCCCTCAATGCTGACGGCGAACAGATGATTGACGTTTCTGCGAGCCTCGGCCGCGCTGATCAGGAGCGTGCGACCATCGTGCGTGACGGTTACCCCGAACCGCCAGCTCGGTTCGTCTGGCATCGTGAACACGACCCTGTCGTCGGCCTGCGAGGTGCCGATTCGGTGCAAGAGAACACGCTGGTTCGTGTAGTCGATATCGTCGATCGTGCCGCCCTCCGGAACAGCATACGCCGTGTAGTAGAAGCCATCCCCGCTCGGTCTCCACGCGCGTCCGGCACCAGGAAGAAGGTCGACGACTTCATCGTCGAGCAGTCTTCCCGACGCCACATCGAGAACGCGCCAGGTCTGTGGCGTTCCCGGTCCGTTGGAGATCGCCAGCAACAGCCGGGCGCCGCCAGGGTCGGGCTGGTATGCCTGCACTTGCGTCGTTCCCGTTGGCCAGGTTGCTTCGGAATCGATTAGCACGCGATGCGCGCCATCCTCGACCACGACAACCGATCCGCGACTGCCGGAGCCCAGAGTGCGTTTGAAATAGAACACCCGATTGCCGCGTCTCTGCGCGCCGAAGTACGTGGGGTCCGATTGCAGTTCCAGAAAACGTTCGCGGTAGTCGGCGAACCGCGGATCGCTATCCAACGTGTTGGAGGTCAAGCGATCCTGCGCCTCCACGAACGCAAGCGTGTCGTCGGACGCGGGGTCCTCTAGCCAGCGATACGGGTCGTGTACCCGCACGCCGTGGTAGGTATCGAATTGATCGAC
>JAJCXS010000185.1 GCA_029263335.1 Acidobacteriota bacterium
TCCACAGGTGTTCGTGCGTATCCACCGTTCCACCATCGTCAACTCGGATCGCATCGTCGAGTTGCGCACGCTGGGACGCGGTGATCGGGAGGCAAAACTCGAGTGCGGCGCGACCCTGCGCGTCGCGCGACGGCGTTGGCCTGCTCTCGAGCGCGCCTTGCTACGGAGGGAAGGGAAAGTATGAGACGACTCGCCGCGACCGTCCTGCTGGTAGCCGGGGTGTGGTGCGCCGGTGCCAACGCTGCCGCGCAGGATATATGGCCGACACAGGGATGGAGTCGATCGGGACCCGAGGAGGTTGGCCTCGATGCGGATCCCCTGCGCGAACTTGACGCCGCCATACGCGGCGGCCGCTACGGCAACGTCGATCGTATTGTGCTGGTGAGGCGGGGTTCCCTGGTGGTCGACGAGAGCTACGACAACGACTATCGCGTGATCAGCAGAGGCCGGGTCGGGCCCCTCGGCTGTGGATGGGAAAGCTGCGACTCGCCGGATGACCTCAACGATTTCAACTACCTGCATCCCGACTATCACCCCTGGTACCAGGGTCGCGCCGTGCATTCGCTGCAGTCCGTCACCAAGTCGGTCGCGGCGACCGTCCAGGCCGCCGCGATCCACAACGGTGCCGTCGGTGGCGTACAAGAACCGCTGCTCGGGTTCTTCGACGGATACGACCTGTCGCGGGTGGACGCGCGCCTCGGAACCGCCACCCTGGCGGATCTTCTCACCATGCGTTCCGGCATCGAGTGGCACGAGCAGGATCGGCCGCTCAATGAGACCAACACCACGATTCAGCTGGAGCACGCGCAGGATTGGGTGCAGTTCACGCTGGACCAGCCGATGGACTCGGACCCCGGAACGAAGTGGGCCTACAACAGCGGCGGCAGCCATCTGATGTCGGCGATCGTCTTGGCGGCGACGGGGCAGACCGTGGCCTCGTACGCCGAGGAGCATCTGTTCGGTCCGCTCGGTATCAACGATTACCACTGGAAGCGAACGCCCAAGGGTCTCCCGGACACGGAGGGTGGCCTGTACCTGGAAGCGCGTGACCTCGCCAAGATCGGCTACTTGATGCTCCACGATGGGGTCTGGGACGACCGGCGGCTGCTCCCGAAGGGATGGGCGCGCGAGGCCACCACGCGCCATGCCGAGCGCGTGAACGGCGTGGGGTGGGGTTATGGGTACCAGTGGTGGCGCCCGGATACTCGTGGCGTCGAGATCTGGGCGGGCCTGGGTTTCGGCGGTCAGTACATTCTCGTCTTCCCGGAGTACGACCTCGTCGCCGTGGCCAACAGCTGGAACGTCTTTGGCGACTCTGTCGCCTCGATCTTCTCGGCGCTGATCGAGGCGACGCTAGCCGCCATCGACTGAACCCGTAGGTCCGGTCGTCCCCCGCTATCGCCCTGCGGCGAGAAGCCCCGAGTTCTATGCGAAGTGGGCTTTCAGCGCCTGCAGCAGGGCGTGGTAGATCGGATCACAAAACTCCTGGACGGCGCCGGGATCGGCGCTCTCGTAGTCCGAGATCCACTCGACGAACGTGGCGTCGCCGTCGGTTACCGAGAACGCTCGCACCTGGCCAACGTAGTTGTTCACGGCATCCCGCGCGACCGGGCCGGGACCATCATCGATCGAATAGGTGAACTCGTGGTTCGCGTCGTCGAGGCTGCGCAGGGTCTCGTGAAATGCGTCGTTGAGAATCCGTCGGGCACCGACCTCGCCGTCGGGCACATCACCGACGACGTCAACCTGGGTGATCACACCGCTGGCCCAACCCAGATCGTGGAAGCTGCGCAGTGCTTCCCAGACATCATCGAGGTTCGCGTTCACCACGGTGCTGTTGTAGCAGGGCATCGTCGTCTTCTCCCGTTGTTGTTCATTCGCAACGCTCGTGGCGCAACGAGGGCTGTCGGCTATTCGCCGGTGTTCGACCTACTCGAATTCGATGCGGTATCGGGCCACCGCCTGCTCACCGGTGGGCGAGTCGTCGGTGTGATGACTGTAGACCACGTCGTCCCGGACGTAGTTCCACGGAACGTCGGGCGCCCAACCCGCGTGCAGACGACGCCCCTCGCGGTCGTACACATCGACCCGAACGGAGCCGGACTCGGACTCCTCATAGGTGCGCGGATGGTGAAAGACCCAGAGCCGCCCGCGCCCGTCGACTTCGATTCGTGCTAACGCCGGTCGCTTCTCGGGGCGCCAGATGCGCGCCCTGGCGTCCTCCGGCAACGAGCGACCAAGCTCGCGGAGCCCATCGAACGCATGCTCCAGGTCGGCATCGGTCACCGGCTCCGCCTGCAGCGGCACGCGCAGGGCCCAACGGAGTGCGCCCTCGAGGGTGTAGGCATAGACCTGATACTCGTCGGTCTGCGTCGCATACAAATCGCCGTCGTTCGTCGCGGCGAACGAAGGATGTACTTCGGGCAACTCGACCATCATCCCTCCGCCCTCCTCAAACAGCAGCGGGATGCGGTTGGGTCGGTAACGATGGATGGCGACATGTTCGCCGGTCTCCAGGTCGAGTTGGGTCAGCGCCAGTTGCTGCGATAGGAAGCCCTCCTCGCGACCTTTGGCGAAATCGTCCGGGCGCGGCAGTTGATCCAGACCCACCGCGTGCCGGAGGCTTACGCCCACCGTCTGCTGAGCGAAGTCGGACAGGCCGAACGCGAGGTCACCCAGGAACTCACCTGAGAGCGAGAAGCGACGATAGCGGCCGAGCTGCAGGTTCTGGACAAGGAGCTCGTTGTTCAGCAACAACAGGTTGCCCGGCTGACTGAGTTCGCCGGGGCCCGGGCCGGGCCTGCCGATGGTGCTCAGGTAGGTTCCGTCATCCGAATAGACCTGAATCCGGCTCGCGATCGCGTCGAGGACGAACAGGTTTCCTTCGTCATCCGCGACAACGTCGAGCATCCAGTCGAGGATGTAGTTCGGATCATCGCCGCGTTCGCCGATGACGAGTTCCTGCTGGAGGAACGGCTTCGAGCTGCGGGCATCGTCGTCCACAGCCCCGGGCTCGATCCGCGCCACTCCATCCGGGATCTCACGATCCCAGGCGGCGGCTTCCGGCCCGTTCGAACAGCCCGTCGGTATCAGCCAAACCAGGGCGACAGCCGCAGCTGCCGCGAATCTGGTCGTGATGCGCATGCGGCGTCTCCAGACTCCTGTGAGCCGCCGCGACACATGCCGCGACGGCCCTGGTTTCCTCTAACTGCCTAGCGTCGCCCCTGCGGACGTCCCTGTGGTCGTCCACCGCCTTCCTGCGGCACGACAATCGCGGGCAGGTCGCCGAGCATCGCGTTGAGCTGGGCGAGGCTGCCGTCGATGATCGACTGTAGCGCGGCCCTGTGGCCGGCCAGGTCGCCCTGGAGTTCGCCCATGACGGTCAGCTGCCCGTCGGTCGGGCCGCCCTGGCTGCCGACGACGCCGAACATGATGTTGCGAAGTTCCTCATTGGTGCGCGGATAGTCGCGGTAGCCCATCGATCCCGGCGGGCGTCGCACCTTGCCGTCGAGGTCCGTGAGCTCATCGATGGTCGTGCCGATCGCTTCCTGGATCTGCTCGACATCGTCGCGGCTCGCTTGCTCGACGTTGCCGTCGAGTGTTTCGAGTTGGCCGCTGAGGGCGGCGATGCGATCGACGAGGCGGTTCGCCTCCGAGGTCATGTCGACCAGTTCCTGGGCGGTCGACGCCGTTCGTTGCATTTCCTCCATCGTTCGCTCGGTGCGCGGATCCCACCGGAGGTCGAACTCGGAGCTCGACGAATGCTCGCCGACGGTCACGGTCGCCGTGTAGGTGCCGGGCAGGGCTGGTGCACCGAAGCCCGAGAAACGAGCGAAGAAGCCACCACCGCCACCGCTACTGCGCGCTGGTGTCGGGCCCTGGTGTCGCATGCTCCAGATGGCCCGGTTGACGCCCGCCTTGGCGTCGCGTGCCGGGAAGGTCTGGACCTCTTCACCGGCCGCGTTGGTGATGGCCACGTTGACGGGTCCGGCCGGTTCTTCCGCAAGCCAGAAGTTGACGTACGCCCCCTCCGGCGGGTTCTCGCCGTAGAAGAAGCGCTGCCCCTGCGAGGCGTCCGAGTTCCACTGCTGCCACCAGGTGGCGGTGCGCATCGGGAACACCTGCAGCGGCTCGTCCATCGCGGCGGCGAGACCCTGCAATGGGGCCACATCGTCGAGAATCCATGCGCCGCGACCGTGAGTGCCAATGACGATGTCGTTGTACTCGGGCTGGATCTTGATGTCGCGCACGGAAACGCGCGGCAGGTTCAAGCGCAGGTCATGCCACACCGTGCCGCCGTCCCACGACGCCTGGATGCCGCGCTCCATGCCGACGTACAGGAGATTCTCGTTGCGTGGGTCCTCACGGATTACCTTGGTGTAGTCGTCCTGAGGCAGTCCCGCCGACAAGTTGACGCAAGTGGCACCGTAGTCGTCGCAGCGCCATACATGCGGCGTGAAGTCGTCCAGGCGATGCTGATCAACATTGATGTAGGCACGGCCTGGCACGTGGTGGGAGGGATCGACCTTCGATACCCATGCCTCGTCGGGGAAGCCGGGTAGATTGTCGTTGAGCAGCGTCCAGTTCTGTCCGTCATCGCGGGTGACCTGAACGTTGCCGTCATCGGTGCCGACCCAGATCACACCCTTCTCGAGGGGCGATTCACGTGCCGTGAGGATGGTGGCGTGGAACTCGGCGGCGGTGTTGTCGAAGTAGATTTCGCCGCCTGAGTCAGCCAGCTTCTCGGCTTCCGCATTGGACAAATCGGGACTGATCACATCCCACGACTGGCCCTGATTGGTGCTGCGGAACAGCACGTTGCCGCCCCAATAGACGGTGTCCGGATCGTGGGGTGAGATGTGGATCGGAGCGTCCCAGTTGAAGCGGTACTTGGCCTGGTACATGCCCTGGCCAGCGGAGCCGATCATGCGCGGGTAGGGCTCGATCGAACGCGTCAGACCCGACTTCGTATCGGTGATACGCAGATAACCGCCCTGCGCATTGGAGTAGACCAGGTGCGGCTTGCCGGGCACCGGCACGGTGTAGAAGCCGTCGCCGCCGGACACGGTGTACCACTCATCGTCGGAGATGCCGCCACCGCGAAAGCCGCCGTTGGTCGTGCGGTTGGGGCCACACCAGTTGCCGTTGTCCTGCAATCCTCCGCACACGTAGTACGGGTCGCGATCATCGACGAAGATCTGGTAGTACTGCGCCAGGACGACGTTCTTCATCACGTCCCAGTTGTCGCCGCCGTCCATCGAGACCTGCCAGCCTCCGTCGGAGCCGGAGAGGATGCGCTCGCCATCGGCGGGGTCGATCCACAGCGCCTGATGGTCGCCGTGTATGCCTTGTCCGACGGACTCGAAACTGCGCCCACCGTCGGTCGACTTGTAGATGCCGCCGGAGAGCGACCAAACCACCTCGGCGTTGCTCGGGTCGACGAAGACGTCGCTGTAGTAGAAGGGGCGGAAGTTGATGCTCTTGTTGTCGCTGACCATGCGCCACGAGCCGCCCGAATCGTCGCTGCGGAAGAGTGTGCCCTTGGTCGGGGTCTCGGTAACCACGTAGACCGTGCTGGGGTCGCTTTGGGCGACCGAAACTCCAATGCGGGCCATCGGCTCATCAACGACGTCGACCTTGGTCCAGGTGTCGCCACTGTCCTTGGTCTTGTAGAGGGCGGTCTCGCCGGCACCGTCGCGAAAGTGCCACGGCTTGCGTCGGAACGTCCACATTCCTGCGTACAGTTCCCGAGGGTTGCTGAGGTTGATGTCGAGATCCGAGCAGCCGGTGTCGGCATCAATCGACAGCACATGATCCCAGTTGGCGCCGCCGTCGCGGGTCCGGTAGACGCCGCGCTCGTCGTTGGCGCCCCACTCATGCCCCATGGCGCAGACCCAGGCTACATCCGGATCCTGCGGATGCACACGAATGCGCTTGATGCGCTCGGTGTTCTTGAGGCCAAGGTGGCTCCACGTGTCGCCGCCGTCGGTGGAACGCCACACTCCCAGTCCGTACGACACCGAGTTGCGGGGGTCGCCTTCGCCGGACCCCAGGTAGAGGACGTTGTGGTCGGAGGGCGCCACGTCCACGGAACCCACCGAGTACGCCTCCTCGTCCTGCCACTGACCGGTGAAGGTATTGCCGCCGTTGGTGGTCTTCCACAGGCCGCCATCGGCGCCACCGAACCAGAAGGTCTTGTTGTTGCCCGGAAGGCCGAGCACCGCCGTGACACGGCCTCCCATGTTGGGTGGGCCGATGCTTCGCCAGGCCATGGAGGACAGCGCCTCGGTGACGGCGGCGTCTTCCTCTTGAGCCGCCGAAGGCACCGCGGCAGTGAGCAACAACACGAGAGATAGGGCGAGCCAGGCGCTCTTTCGCATCAGGGAACCTCCGAAACTCATGGCACGAGGGGCGGGGACACCAGCCGCGCCTACGGCAAGCGTCGATTCGGGGCGCGCACGACCTAAGTCGGTTTGCGTCGGAGCGGTGGAATTGTTGCTCGCGTGTCGACGCAGAGCAACCCGACGCAGCTGGCGCAACTCCTGTCCGCACGTTCAGCGCCGCGGCCGAGTTTGCGCTTGAGCCTCTTTGGGATTGATCGCTAGTGTTTCTATAGTCGATAGTACGCTTCTTTGTGAATTGATAATCAAAGGGCAACATGAGTGATCAAGCTCAGCGTCGAGTCGCAGACCTGACGCGACGTGAATTCCTGGGTCGGGGAACCGCGCTGGCCGGCTGGTCAGCGCTGGGATTGGGGACAGCCATGGGGCCGGAGGCCCTAGCGCGGGCAGCGGGGGCGGTCTCGCTGCCCGCGGCTGGCGCTGTTCTGGCTTCGTATGTTGCAGATGTGGGCGGCAACGGAGGTCCAGGAAACTCGGACAAGACACTGATACGCAAGGCGATGGGCGCCAGGCGTGGTCTCGATGTATTGGCCAAGGGCGGTTACGACTACCGCGGCGATGTCTTCGGCCGGGGGCGAGTGAGCCGCGACGACCTCAAAGCGGTCAAGCAGGCGATCAAGCACTTCAAGGCCGATCCCGATGCGATTCGCCCACGTCCGGTGACGGTGTGCTGGCATTACGCCTGGTACAACCACGCCAACCGCAAGCCCAACAAGCAGCACGTCTGGTTCAAGAGCGGCGGCTACAGTTCACGCGACCCCGAAACAGAGGCCACGTTCAACGATCTCAAGAACGAGTTCGGGATTACGGTCGACGCGGTCAGCTGGGCCGACCCGACGGCCGACAAGAATCTCAACGCGAACTTCGAACTCGGCTACATGCGAGCGGCCAACGGTAGGACACGACATGCCGCGCTCTTGTATGAATCGTTGATCTCGCTGCGCGCACGGCCCGGCGATCGCATCGATTTCAGCAGAAGAAGGACACGCAATCGGCTCGTTGATCACTTCCGTTCGATGGCGCGCACCTTCGTGCAGTTTCGCGACGACTCGCGGGTTCGGCCATTCCTGGTCGAAGGCAGGCCGGTGGTGTTCATTTACGCCAGCCACACCTGGGCGACCAACGTTGATGGCACCGGCGCACAGTACGACCACATCGACGCGGCCATGGAGAACGCCATCAGCGCGTTCGCCAAGGTGTACGGCAAGGCGCCGTTCGTCATTGGCGAGGAGATGACCTTCGCCGAGCCCGATCGCTTCGGTCCCGGTCGGCGTCGCCGGTCGGCCAACTTCGACGGCGTCTTCATCTACCACCACGCGGCCACCCCCGACTTCATCATTCGAGGTGGTCAGAACGTACGCGGTACCTATGTCGATCAGGTGCGCGAGGTGCTGACCCATTCCTATGAGGCGATGACGCACAAGAGCCGGTTCACCGACAAGCCGATGCTCATCGTGCCGAGCTTCGCGGCCGGGTTCTCGAAGATCGAGATACCGACGCTGCATAGCAACCGGACCGACTATGCCGACTTCCTCAAGGGCATGATTCACTTCCACGAGCAGGAGTACCTGCTCCCGGCCTACGGCGAGCAGGCGCTCGCGGAGAGGCCATCGGTGTTCAGCATCGGTGGATGGAACGAGGAGTGGGAGGGCCATACGGTCATGCCTTCTCAGTTCAACCGCTCGCTGTCGCCGCGCACGCAACAGGGCTTCGACTACGTCATGGCCATCAAGCAGGCCTGCGGCTGGAACCACTACGCCGAGCGACAGCTGAACCTGGGCGTCTGACCTCGGTGCTGTGCCGCGCGGCGCGGAGCCCGCCTGCTAGGCTTGGAGGCGAATCGTGCGCCCCGTGGCGCTCTTGGCAGACCACTAGCCCAGGCGGCCGCTCCAGGTGAACGTTCAGCTTCTGCTCCTCGTCGCCTACTCGGCCCTGCTCATAGCCGTGGGCATATGGATCGGTCGCCGAGTTGGCACCTCGGACCAGTTCTTCGTTGCCGGCCGCGGGCTCGGTCCGGTCTTGCTCGGAGCGACGCTGCTGGCGGCGAATATTGGCGCGGGCTCCACTGTGGGCGCGGCGTCACTGGGGTATCAATACGGTCTTTCTGCCTGGTGGTGGGTCGGGTCGGCGGGTATCGGAACGCTGCTACTGGCCTGGTGGGTGGGACCTCGGATCTGGCGAGAGGCCCGCGACCATAAGCTGCTCACGGTGGGTGACTACCTCGAGTGGCGCTACGACGCCAGGGTTCGGCTGGCAGCCACCGTGCTGCTCTGGCTGATCACACCTGCGGTCTTGGCTGCCCAATTGGTGGCCGTATCGTTCATTCTGAACACCGTCGCCGGGGTGCCCTTCGTGTGGGGCTGTCTGGTGGGTGGTGTGGTGATGACGCTTTACTTCACCGGTGGGGGGCTGCTCGCGTCCGCGTGGGTCAACATCGTGCAGCTTGCGGTGCTCGCCGTCGGCCTCATTTGGGCGGTTGTGGTTGCGGGGATTGAAGCCGGCGGGCTGGACGGTGTGCTGGCAACGGTCGCGGTGCCGGGCGAGTTCACGAGCCTTGTTTCTCCGACCGGCCCGGGGTGGCACTACCTGTTCTTCCTGGTGCCCGCGTTTATGGTGTCGCCGGGGCTGCTGCAAAAGGTGTACGGCGCGCGCGACGTCCGGACAGTCCGGGTTGGCGTTGGCGCTGCCGGCCTGCTGCTGCTCGCGTTTGCCATCATTCCGGCGCTTCTCGGGATGTACGCGCGGGTGTGGGACGCTTCGCTCCTCGGCACGGCCGCTGATAACGCCCTGCCGTTGGTGCTGACCCTGGGGCTGCCGCTGGGGCTCGGGGCGTTAGGTCTTGCGGCCGTCTTCTCGGCCGAGCTGAGTTCGGCCGACGCCGCACTCTTCATGCTGTCCACCTCGCTTTCGGAGGATCTTTACCGCCGCTTCGTGAAGCCGGGGGCCAGCGATGGCGAGGTGCTCAGGGTGGCACGACTAGGTGCCGTAGCGGGCGGTGTTGTCGGTACGTTGATCGCCATCGTGTTGGGCTCGGTGATCGCCTCACTGACGATCTTCTACTCGTTGCTGACGGTCAGTCTCTTCGTGCCCATCATCGGAGGGCTGTTCTGGCGTCGGCCCGGGAGAGTTGCCGGGTTGGCCGCGCTGGTGGCCGGCGTCGGGGGGTACCTAGTGGGTCACTATGCGCTCGGCCTGGCTGGTCGCGCCCTCTGGTCTCCCACTACAATGGGGCTGACCGCGTCCGCCACCGCCTTCGTTGTGGCCACACTGGTCGCTCGAGCACGGATCGGCGGATCCTAGGAACCGATGCAGTCGCGAAAGCGGGAGGTGCCCATGCTTCGCTCACGCCGGATTCTGGTTGTGCTCGTTATCCTCTCCATGACCTGGGCCATCAGGCCGGCGGACAGCGCTGCGTTCGAAGAGCTCGACGCGCTCTTCGTGCTCAGCGGTGCCGACTACAGTGAAATGGTCCGTGCCGAAGAAGCCATCGAGGCGGCGGGCGGTAGGGTGGAGCTGATATTTCCCAACCGCGTGATCGTGGGCCGGATCGACCGTGTGACGGCGGCGACGCTGCGGGGCCGCGCCGCCATCGAGCAGGTCGAATTCGGGCCGGTGGTTGCCGTCGCGGGATTGGTGCGACCTACCGTGGACGAGCGCGCCGCGATCGAGTTCTGGAACGACTTCGTGCAGAGTCCGATACCGGAGGAGCACTCGCACCTGGACCACGAACCCATGGGGTCGGATGCCTTGCCGCCGCCGCCGCTCCATCCAACGTTGCGAAATCGGCAGGACGCCGTTCAGGTGCTTACACCGGCCATGGCAGGCAAGATCGTCCAGACGATCTTCTTCGTCGAGTCGGACGGCAAGATCGATCCGCAGACTGAGAACTGGGGCAAAGACTGGAAGGCGATCAAGAGACAGGTCATCAAGGGGCTCCGCTATTGGACCCGCGTAGCTCCCAGAAAGCAGCGCCTGAAGTTCGTCATCAAGTTCAACAAGCCCAAGAAGTCACAGACCAGCTACGAGCCGATCAATCGCCCCTCCACCGACGAGAGGCTATGGGTGGGTGAGCTGATGAAGAAGAAGGGCTTTCCGTCTGCTCGCGTTGGGGCCGCGGCCAGCTACTTCGACCAGGTGTTCGCGTTCAACGCGAAGCAGGCCAAGAAATTCAAGGCGACCGGCGGAGCGGTGAGCGAGTTTGTCATCGCGAGCCGTAACGATGTCGACGGGAAGTTCACCAACGGCGCGTTCGGTTACGCGTACCTCGGTGGCTGGTTCACCGTCATGACCTACGACAACAACGGTTGGGGGCCAGCACGGTTCAATCAGGTGCAATCGCACGAGAATGGTCACCTGACGGGGCGGGCGCTCGACGAGTACGCCTCGTCCGGTTGCTCCTGCAAGGACAGAAGCCCGAACGGCATCAAGAACGGCAATTGCGCCGCGTGCAGTAGCGACTCGTGCGTGATGAAGAACAACACCACCCCAATCTGCAGGTTCACCAAGAGGCAACTGGGCTGGTAGCGACAGCCCGAATCACGCCACGCGCTCTGACTTGTCCAGGAGCCGGTTCGCGCCGGGACGGTTCAGTCGGAGCGCAGTGCGACCGATGGATGAACTCGAGCTGCCCTGCTTGCCGGCAGTAGCCCGGCGAGCAGGGCGAATCCGCCAAGAAGTAGCGTCATGGCGGTGATCGTGGCGCCGTCAGTGGTGGACACGTCGTGCAGCATGCTCGCGATGAGCCTGGTAAGCGCCAGGCTGGCCGCGATTCCCAGGACGATGCCAAGGCCAACCATGCGAGAAGTCTCGCGCAGCACGAGCATGAGCACGCTCGCTCGTGAGGCTCCGATCGCCATACGCAGGCCGATCTCACGGGTTCGGCGAGCGACGTTGAAGGCGATTAGCCCGTAGATCCCGACGCAGCCGAGTACCAGCGCAACGACGGCAAAGCCGCTGAGTAGGAGCATCGAAAAACGCTGTCGTTCCACCGTACGGCCGAGGAAATCCGACAGCTCACCGACGCGGTAGAGCGCCAGCTCCGGATCGGTATCCTTGACGATCTGGCGGAGGGTCGGCGCGAAGTCTGCCGGGGCGCCGTGAGGCCGCGTCATCAGGTACATCGACGCGACCGGGTACTGGCGAAATGGTACGTAGATGAAGGGCTGGTCGTTGCCGTCCAACGACCATTGTTGGGCGTCCGCGACGACTCCGACAATTGTTCGTTCGAGGTCGCGCTCTTGGGCGTCCAGAGTGATGTGCAGTTGCACGACCTCGCCCAGCGGATCCTCGCCCGGCCAGAACAGGCGGGCGGCGGTCTCGTTGATGATCGCCACGCGCTCGCCGGCCCAGTCATCGGTCGGTGCGAAGCTCCTGCCGCGCAGGAGGGGAGTGCGGAGCAGCTCGAAGTAGTTGCTGCTAACCGCCTGCACGTAGGAGCCGGGCTCCTCGCCGGGCTCCGGGTCCGGCCGCGCCGGTATGCCGAACGAACCCGAGACCGACCCTCCGGCGAAGGGCATGAGAAACACAGCGCCGGCCTCGTCGACCTCCGGTCTCGCTCGAATGCGATCGATCAGGTCGGCAAAAAACATCTGATGTGCCTCGCTGCCCGAGTATTCGCTCCCCAGCGCGAGCCGTGCCGCGAGAATTCCGTCGGGCTGCATCCCGGGGTCCTCGCTTAGTAGTCGGGTGAAGCTGTTGATCAGGAGGCCGGCGCCGATCAGCAACACGAGCGCCACCGCTACCTGTCCGATTACCAAGGTGCGTCGCAACCGTTCTGCGCCCACCGCGGTCGTGCCGCGAGCTCCGCGCAGACTAGCGGCGCCGCCGCGCTGCCGTAACGCCGGAACGGTCCCGAAGAACAGGCCGGAGGCCAGGGTCACGAAGGAGGCGAACGCTAGCGCTCCATAGTCGACGCTTACCTCGGAGAGTCGCGGTATCGAGGCAGGCGCCACGGCCAACAGCGCTCGGTTGCCCCAGTGTGCGAGAACCAGCCCGACGGTCCCACCCAATACGGCCAGCAGCAGCGACTCGCTGAGCAGCTGACGGACGATGCGTCCGCGGCCGGCGCCCAGCGCCGCGCGGATGGACAACTCTTCCTCGCGCGTCGTGGTGCGGGCCACGAGGAGGCTGGCGACGTTGGCCACCGCCACCAGCAGTACGAAGCCGACCGCGGCAAGCAGCGTGTACAACGACACGCTCACATCCGAGATGGTGTCTTCGTGCAGGGACCTCACCCAGGACCGCATGGCGAGATTGGTGTCCGGGTACTGAGCCTCGAGACTCTCGTCGATTCGGCGCATGTCAGCTTGCGCGGCCTCGATCGAAATACCAGGAGCCAGCCTTGCCAGCGCGTTCAGGTTGTGGCTGCCACGATTCGTCTTGGACAGGTCGACGCGTAGCGCCGCGACCACCTCCGTCTGCGTTCGTCGCGGCATCGAGAACCCCGGCTCTAGGATGCCGATGATCTCCCATTCCGCGCCATTCAGGCGCAAGCTGGTACCGAGAACGTCTTGCGTGCCGCCGAATTGCCGCTGCCACACTTCGTAGCTGAGCATCACACGGTTCGGCGCGCCCACGAGATCATCCTCGGGGCCAAGGACGCGGCCGTATAGCGGCTGGATGTCCAGCGCCCTGGCGTATTGATGGCTTATGCGGGCACCCAACAGGCTCTGTGGCACATCCACGCCTGCCAGCGTCGCGCGCCAGCCTCGCCACATGCCAATGTCGCTGAACGAGCCATTCATCGCCTGCCAATCGGCCACGTTGACCGCGCCAACTGCGCCGCGGACCTGGGGCTGTCCCTTCTCCGTGTACCAGATGAGAACCAGCTCTTCGGGGTTCGCGAACGGCAGGGGTCGGAAAGCGATTGCGTTCACGGTCGTGAACACTGCGGTCGTCGCGCCGATACCAAGAGCCAGCGTGACGATCACGATGAGACTGAAGGCCGGCGTGCGGGTGAGCATGCGGGCGGCGAAGCGCACGTCCTGGATAACGCTACTGATCATTTGAGTAATCGGCCGCTGTGGGGATTTCGGGCGATGGTGAAGGCTGGATCCCGTGGGCCTGCCGAAGCCACTGTTCTCGAGGCGTTCGCGGATCGACTGGGTCAGGAGGTCTCTGATGGTGCCGGGTAGCGCCGTGAGCAGGCCGCGAACCCCGCGGCGGGCGTAGCGGGCCTCCATGTCGTCGCTGAAGGCTTCGACCAGGTCGGTTGCGAAGCGGGCACGAAATCCGCCGGGATAGATTCCCAGGCCCCGTTTGTAGGCGGCTACCAGTGCTCGCAGTGCCAAAGAGTCACGTGGCGAGTTCACGCTTTCTCCAGCAGGTCGCGGGTCTGCGAAAACGCCAGCAGATCGGCCATGCGCTTTGCCTCGGCGGTTGCGACCTCGCGACCGAGTTCGGTAATGCGATAGCTGCGGCGGCGCTTGTCCAGGGCGCCGTCAACCTCCTGGCGTTCCAGCTCGGTGATCAGGCCGTCGTCGAGCATTCGCTTGAGAATCCGGTACAGGGCTCCCGCCTGCAGGCGACCCGTTCCGGTCGATTGTGTCGGAGCCTGCTGCATGATGGCGTAGCCGTGAGCGTCGCCGTCCAGCAGGACCAGCAGCACGGCGAACACGTCGGGCTTCAGGGGCACGAGGTCGGCTGCGGCAGGTGGCTTCACTTGGCAACGCTCCGAGATGGGGTGATCGATCTTGTTCTGATTGTCGACTATATGTTTATAGACAAAGTGTCTATATATCAAGTTCACCCGCAGCCAATATTGTTACGATGGCGCGGCAAACAGGCACATTGCCCCTCGTTGCCCCGGAGACACAATGATCGATCGTCGACAGCTTCTCGAGTACTTCGGCGCAGCGGGGTTGGGCGGAACGGGATTCGGCGAGGCGCTGTGGAGCGACATGCAGGGGGATCCGGAGTCGCCGGTCACCGCGGCGATGATTGCCGCCGCGGAAAAGGTAGCCGGCCTGGAATTCGACGCCGACGAGCGCGAGATGATGCGCGGCGGCCTCGCGCGATACCAGGAGGCGTACGCCGCGATACGCAAAGTCGCGATTGGCAATGACGTGGCGCCCGCCCTTCTGTTCGAGCCCGACCTGCCCGGAGTCGATGCGCCCGTGCCGAACGGAGAGGACCGGCTGCAGCCGACGCGTTGGCGCGGGCTGGCGCGGCCACAGTCGGACGACGATCTCGCGTTTGCCAGCGTCTCGCAGCTCGCACGACTTCTTGCGTCCGGACGTGTCAGTTCCACCGAACTGACGCAGTTGTACCTGCGACGGCTCGAGGGATTAGACCCCCAACTACTGTTCCAGGTCACCTCGACGGCCGAGCGTGCGCTGAGGGCCGCTGCGCGGGCTGACAGAGAGATCGCGGCTGGCGAGATCCGCGGACCGCTGCACGGCGTGCCGGGGGGTGCCAAGGACCTGTTCGCCGTAGACGGCTATCCCACGACCTGGGGCGCTGCCCCCTATCGCGACCAGCGGCTCGAGGGCAACGCGACGGTAGTGCGGCGGCTCGATGACGCGGGTGCCGTTCTCGTGGCCAAGCTGACCCTCGGCGCGCTGGCCATGGGCGACGTATGGTTCGGCGGCCGAACCCGCAACCCCTGGAATCCCGAACAGGGGTCGAGCGGATCGTCGGCGGGGCCGGGTTCTGCTACCGCCGCGGGTTGTGTGGGTTTTGCGCTCGGCACCGAAACACGCGGCAGCATCGTCTCCCCATCCACGCGCAACGGTGTAACCGGACTGCGGCCCACGTTCGGTCGAGTCAGCCGCCACGGAGCGATGGCCTTGTCCTGGAGCATGGACAAGATCGGGCCCATGTGTCGTAGCGCGGAAGACTGTGCGCTCGTGTTCGCCGCGGTCCATGGCGCTGACGGCCTC
>JAJCXS010000186.1 GCA_029263335.1 Acidobacteriota bacterium
GGTAATTGGGCAACGACACGCGCTGGTCGTCACGAGTCGTAGAGCCCCACAAGTGGTGCAGCTGCTCCGGCTGGACGTACGGCAGAGGGCGCAGCAGGAAGGCGTTGACGACCGCGAAGACCGCGACGTTGGCTCCGATACCCAGCGCCAGCGACAGTACCGCCACAGCCGTGAAGCTCGGTCGTCGCGTGAGGGTGCGCAGCGCGAAGCGAAGGTCTTGTAGGAGGATGTCCACGAACTCTCCCCATGTTTGCCGGTGGCGATCGTTTGGAAGTTTGAGGATGCGGTTGTCTGAGTGCCGTAGCCGTAGGCGCAAGCCCATGCGGACGACTGCAATGAGTTCGCGGATCCAGAAGCGGACCAGGCGACCCTGCCTGCGGCGGACCTCAGCCTCGGCGGCGTGCAAGGTCTGCAGCACCTCGTCGGCACACTCCAGGCGATAGGCGCGCGGGTAGGCAAGTAGCAACAGCTTGTACGCGGAAAACCTAAGCGGTGATCTCATGACGCGGTCCTACCTGGAACCGTGAGGCAGCACGCGTTTGGCCGCCGCGACTCCGAGCAGGCGCGCCATGCGCGCGGACTCGGCGGCTAGCACATCTCGCCCCAGGGACGTGAGGCCGTAGTAGCGTCGGCGCGGGTCGCTCCCGGCGGCGATCGCGGCACTGGGCACGGCTTCGATTAGTCCTACGTCGCGCAAGCGTTTGAGGGCTGCGTACAGCGTGCCGGTCTCCAACTCCATCTCGCCGTCCGTGCCGCGGGCGACCTCCTTGATGATGCCGTACCCGTGGCGTTCTTCATCCGCGATGGCAAGTAGGACGTGGTATGCCAGGTGGGTGAGTGGCAGAAACTTGTTGGCGGCGCGTGTGCTCATGAGGAACCGGTCCTTGGAATGACTACAGGAGGTAACACTATAGGTGTAGCCCCTCTATCAGGACAAGAGGCCGTCGCGACTCTTGCGGGACCGGTAACGCGGCGTGGGCCTGTCTAGGCGGCCGAGAGGCGCGAGCCACATCCGCCGCAGAACAGATGGTCTGGCTGAAAGGCACGCCCGCATTGAGGACATTCGCAGCCGCTGCTGCCGACGTCGGGGGTCGCTTTCTCCTTGGGGCGCACCGAACGCTGTGGGGCTCCCGCCGCGCGTCGCGACTTCTTCTTCGGCATCGCCTGCGCCGCTGTTGCGACCAGTTCCTCGCGCAGGCGCTGGTAGTCGTCCTCCGCGACGACTCCGAGTTCGTGGTCGAAGTCCAGATCGCGCAGGGCTAGCAGGGCGTCCTTGTACTCCGCTGCCGGATCGCGAGGCGTGCTCGCTGCCGGAGCGTCCTCATGCTTGCCGCGCAGCGGCGCCAACACCACCGCGATGGCGATCACCGATATCACCAGGGCGATCATCACGAATGCACCTGACATGGCTCTTATGCGCCTCGTGGCCTGTTGGCCGCTTTCCGTTTCCCTGGTTCTAGCTCAGGTTGCGGAGTTCTTCCTCGATCCGTTGCCGCATTTCCGCAGAAACCGCACTGTCATCAGCCGTGTTCGCCGCCTCCGGTTCTTGTTCGCGACGCCAAGTACGTAACACTCCACCGAGGGCGATGAGGCCTACGCCGACGCCAACCAGCGGCAGGATCCAGAGCACGAGGGAGAACCCGCTGCGTCGCGGCTTGGCGAGGACCCGCTCGCCGTATTGCTCTACGAAATAGTCGGTGATCTCGCTCTCGCTCATGCCGGACGCGATCTGCTCACGGATCTGTTCGCGCCACTCGCTGCACGCCAACGTCTCGCACACATCCAGGGGAGTGTTCGGACAGACCGGGCAGTACAGGTCCCCGGCGATCTCGTTGACCTGG
Source organism: Acidobacteriota bacterium (assembly GCA_029263335.1). GTDB lineage: Bacteria > Acidobacteriota > UBA890 > UBA890 > WLXD01 > WLXD01. The sequence continues at coordinate 1,842 of JAJCXS010000186.1, forward strand.
TCGTCGCTGGGCGCGGGCTCCTGGCCCATGGCCGGCGCCGCGAAGCCGGCCGCGATCATGGTCATGATCACGATCAGGAGCCGTCTCCTCATGACGCTGCGCCTCCGGTGCCCAGTCGTGGCCCCTGGCTCACCGGCTTGAGCACGTAGGTACGCTGGGTGCGTCCAGCGGCCTGGGGCCACATGGCCACCAGCGTCCCGCCGATCAAGACGAACGCCCCGATCCAGGTCCAGGCGATCAGGGGGTTGTAGTACACCTTGAAGGTCGATCCGCCAGTGCCGATGTTGTCCCAGCCGATAAGAATCACGTAGACGTCGCCGCCGAACGTCGAGTACGCATCGGGCGCTGTTACGCGTTGCCCGTGCTCAGCGAAGAAGTCCTGGCGAGGATGCAGCGTGGCAAGCAACTGGCCGTCCTTCAACACGCTTGTCGTCGCGTCGGTAACCTGGCGGCCGTCAGGGCCTATGTACTGACGGAGGTTGTCGAAACGCACCGTGTAGCCAGCCATATGCAGCGACTCGCCCTGGGCCAGGGTGCCTTGCGTCTGTTGCTGGAAAAAGGCCTCGCCGATAAACCCCATGCCGATCATGATCACGGCGAGGTGGACAAAATAGCCGCCGTACCGTCTGCGGTTTCGGGTGATCAGGCTGTTGAAGGCAGCAACCGGATTCTCGCCTTGGGAAGTGCGCGATCGAATGCCCTTCCAGAACTCGACCAGGATCGCCAGGGTGGCGAACACCACCAGCCATAGCGCCGGATATGCAACCCAGGGGCTCTCGTACATGTAGCCCCAGATCGCGGTCAGGACTACCGAGGCTACGACGGGGATCCGCAACTGGTCGCCAAGGCGCGCGGCCACCTGTTTGCGCCAGGCGATCAGCGGCGCCACTCCCATCAGCAGCAGGAGTACGGCGAACAACGGCCCGGCGGTGGCCTTGAAATAAGGCGGCCCTACGGTGACTTTGTCGCCGGTGAACAACTCCGACAGGAGGGGGAACACCGTGCCGAGAAACACGACGAAGGTGATCGCCAGGAAGACCACGTTCTGTAGCAGGAAAGCCGCCTCGCGAGACAGAAAGCTCTCCATTTCATGGTCTGACCGCATCAGTTCTAGTCGCTTGACGAGCAGACCCATGGTGGCCAGGAACGTGACTCCGATGAAGATAAAGAAGGCCGGGCCCAGTGCTGTCGTACCGAAGGCATGGACCGAACTGATTACCCCACTGCGCGTGATGAACGTGCCGAACAATGCCAGCGAATAGGTGAGCACGATCAGCAACACGCTCCACACCTTCAGCATGCCGCGCCGCTCGGTGATCATGACCGAGTGCAGGAATGCCGTCCCCGTCAACCAAGGCAGCAGCATGGCGTTCTCGACCGGGTCCCATCCCCAGAAGCCGCCCCACCCGAGCACGTCGTACGCCCAGCGCCCACCCAGCAGTAGGCCGACCGAGAGAAAGACCCAGGCAACCAATGTCCAGCGCCGGCTTGTGCGGATCCACCGATCGTCGCGGGCGCGACCGCTAATGAGCGCGGACATCGCGAAGGCATAGGGAACGACAAAGCCGGTGAAGCCGAGGTAGGTGGTTGGCGGATGGAAGATCATGCCGAAGTGGCGCAGTAGGGGATTCAGCCCGTTGCCGTCGGGCAGGCTGTACAGCATCGCCCCCGCTGGACTGAACAGCGCGATCGTCAACTCGTCCGCGCCGGGTACCAGCCAGAGCCTCGTGAACGGGTTGCTGATGAACAGCGTGACGCCGATGAAGAAACCGGTTGTCAGCGTCGCAACGGAGATGAAATAGGGCATCAGGTCGCGGTCGCGATCCCACTTCCCGACTAGCACCGCCGCTACGAAACAGCTCATCAGCCATGCCCAGAACAGCAACGAACCGGCCTGCCCGCCCCAGAGCGCCGAGACGCGCAGGTACGACGGCATTGCCAGATTCGAGTTCTCGGCCACGTAGGCGATGGAGAAATCCGAGATCTGCAGTGAGTAGATGAGCGTGCCGACCGACAGAGTCAGAAGGCCGGCCGTCAGAAGTACCGCGCTGCGCGCGCTTTGAACCCACACGGGTTGTTCGCGCCACCCGCCCCACGCGGAGACCGCGGTCGCGTAGACCGTCAGTGCAAACGCCACACTCAGGGCAACGAATCCGATCTCAGCGATCATCGAGCAACTCCAGGATCTTGAATTCCAGTTCTCCCGGCGAGAGCGGGCCGATTCTCAGCCCCTGGAGTTCGCCGTTCTTACCGACGTAGAAGGTCTCGGGCACACTCTTGATTCGATATTCACTAGCGATGCGTGTGCCGAGATCGGGTCCGTTGAAGTACGTAATGCCGTACTCCTCGATGAACTTCAGCGCGCCTTTTTCGGTGTCCGCGTAGTCCACGCCGATGAACACCACATCGTCGGCGTACTTGCGCGACATGGCCTCCAGGTCATCCGCTTCGGCGCGGCAGGGAATACACCACGATGCCCAGAAGTTGATGATCACGACCTTGCCGCGTAACTCCTCGAGCGAGGTCGTTTCGCCATCGAAACTCGTGAGGGTGAAGCCGGGCGCCATCCCGTCGTCGGGTTGGGCGGCGTGCGTTTGCCTGAGGCCCCAGCCCAACAGAGCCAGCAGACCGAGGAGCGCGAGGATGGATGAGAACCCGACGAGGGTGCGAAGCCGCGATCGAGTTCCGACAGGCAACCGTTCTTGCATCACAACCAACAGAATAGCAAAGAAGCGCAGTTACGCATCCGCCTAGGGGCGTTCGCAGGGAGATAGATCGTTACAGACCTCCTTGTGAAACAGTCGCACCGGCTAGACATGCGAAGAGGCGTGCACTATAAAGCGATAAGTGGGTCGTGTTACAGACTTTCCTGCAACAGCCAAGGAGGCTACTCCAATGCTCCAGCAGCAGCATGTGCGCTTGATCGCCACCGCGGGCATCGCGTTGGCGGTTTTTTGCGTGGTGTCGTTCATCGCGCCACCGACGGCGGACGCGGTTCCAGCGTGGGCGCGGAAATACGGTATCGAGTGCGAGGCATGCCACACAGCATGGCCGAGCCTCAATGCCTACGGCCGTGATTTCAAGATTGCCGGGTACAAGATCCCCGACGAACTGGAAATCATGGACGAGTACAGCGATCTGATTTCCGACTTCCTGGCGATGGACAAGTCGTTCCCGATCAGCGCCGTATTCAAGATGCGCCCGTACGACAAGAAGAAGGACAGGCGAGCGCGGATTAGGGCTGGACATGAATCCGAAGTGATCATCGGGGGTAGCGTCAACAAGGACTTCTCGGCTTGGGTGGAATTCGAAGCCGAAGACGAGTTCGACAACTACGAGATCAGGCTCGAACAACTCACGGTTGCGTGGAACCCCCGACCGGAAGCCAATGTCGTGATGGGGTACGGGCCTGTCTTCTGGGCCGACCCGTACGACACCTTGGCCGACGGCGGCCGACGTATGACTCGCAACCACAAGGGTCCCCTGAGTGCCAGCGGTCGGGCCGGCCAGCGCCTGCGCGGCAACAGCCAGTGGGTCGGCGCGTTCGGCAAGGTGTCTGACCGTGTGTTCTACACGGCTGGCGTCAGCGCCGGCAACAACGAACTCGAGGGTGACGACGCGGCTGATTTCTACGGTCGCGTGATGGTCGATGTGACGCCGGAAATCATGGTCGGCGGGTACATCCTGGATGGTACCAACGACACCGGTAGCGCGGTGGAGTGGGACTTCCAGCGCTACGGTTTCGATGTGCAGGTGGAGACCGGGGACTTCAAGGCCTACGGCATGTACATGAGCCTCACCGACACCCCCACCAACGCCCCGGCGGGCGTCGGTGAGTTCAGCCAGAACCTCGGCTACGTCGAAGCGATGTACGTGCTCCGGCCCGCGGGCTTCCCGATGGTCGTGCCGGTTGCGCGCATCGACTTCCTCGATGACTACACGGATTTGACTGCCAACTTGCAGTTCTACGTGAAGCAGAACATCAAGGCCTACGCGGAGTATTGGGCCAATCTCAGCGTCCCGAGCGGCAAGGACAAGAACAACCGGTTCGTCATTCAAATCGAACTGGCCTTCTAACCGACCCGACACTGCGGAGGCTCAGGGGCGTTGGCGCGCCTGGGCCTCCAGCGGGCGTGTCTCGACGGGCGAAGTGAACGCCTGACGTAGGAGATGACCATGATGGAACGATCCGCGGGGGTGTGGACCGTGGCCGGCGCTCTGGCGGTATCGCTGACGCTCGCCATGGTCGCGGCACAGGCGACCTGGGCGACTCCGAATCCGACTCCGCAACCGGCTACATTCGGGACTGCCTTGGGCCTACAGGAGACGTTCGAGTACGTTGGCTCGAGCAAGTGTAAGAAGTGTCATCTGCCCCAGTTCAAGAGCTGGGAGAAGACGACGATGGGCAATACGTTCGACGTGTTGAGACCCGGCGAGCGCGTGGACGCCAAGCTCGATGCCGGACTGGACCCGGACGAGGACTACACGGCCGATCCGGCCTGCCTTGAGTGCCATAGCGTCGGCTACGGCGAGTCCAGTGGATTCAAGAGCCTCGAGGCCACTCCCGACCTTGCCGGTACCGGGTGCGAGTCGTGCCACGGCCCGGGCAGCGCCTACATCGCAGACAACGTGATGGGCAACAAGAACAAGAACCATTCCTTTGACGAGGTCTTTGCCAAGGGAGTGCTGTTTCCGGTGCCGGAGGAAACCTGCCTCAAGTGCCACAACGAGCGTAGCCCGTTCACCGCTGATCTCGACCCCAAGTACGAGTGGGTTTACTCGCGCGAAACCCTCGACGAGCAGACACACCGGCACCTGCAGATGAAGTACGACCACGGTCCGTTGCCGGCCGGAACGCTCTTTCAGGAGTCCCAGTAGGGTCATGACGAATAGGCCGCTGGACAACTCAACGCCGGCGGCCCGCCTCGCGTTCGTTGCCGCGTTTGGCGTGACGTTCGTGTTCGGTCTGTTCGTCTGGCCGTTGTTCAGTGCTGAGGACGTGACCCAGCCGCTGCAGTTCAACCACCTCGCTCACGCCGAGTACGACATCGAGTGCGTTGACTGCCATACCCGAGTGCTCACAGCGGCGGATCCCGGGTTGCCCGACAACGCTGTCTGTTTCGATTGCCACGAAGAAGCCATGGGCGAGAGTCCTGCCGAACTCGCCCTGGTCGAGTGGCTGCAGGGGGAGGCTGAGATCTCCTGGCGCCCGCTCTATCTGCAGCCGGCCCACGTCTTCTTCTCGCATCAGCGGCATGCGGCCGTCGGGGCGATCGAGTGCTCCGCCTGTCACGGAGATTTCGGTCAATTGGAGCGGCCACCGGAGAGCGCGCCGCATCGCCTCACGATGGATGAATGCACGGACTGTCACGCTAGCACCGAGGTCGAGGATGACTGTACGAGCTGCCATCGATAGCGGAGTGGCCCTCCCGTCAGCGGCGAGACGTCGCGCGAGGTCCGGATGACACTCTCGCGGCGATATCTGATCGGGTCAGTCGCGGGCGCGGCCGCCGGCGCAGTGGCTTCGAAGGCTGCGCTCAAGGCCGCCAGCGAACTCACCGCGCTGACCAGTGTTCCCATTCGTCCACCCAGGGGGGCCGAGGCGTCTCAAACTGGCATTTGTACTGAGTGTCCGGCTGGATGTGGCACGCGTGTGAGGACCGTGGGCGATCGCGCCGTGTTCGTTGGAGGAAACCCGGAGCACCCGCTCAATCGCGGCGGTCTGTGTCCAAGAGGGCTGGCGAGCCTACAGGGTCACTACCATCCGGACCGGCTGTTAGGGGTCCTCGAACGCCCGGAGAAAGCCAGCGAGCCAATTGCGGTGGACTGGGACATGGCACTGCAGCGACTATCGGGGGCCCTGACTGAACTGCGCGAGTCGGGCCGCCCTGAGCGATTGGGGGTGCTACACGAGAAGCGAAATGACCCCTTCGATCGGTTGGTCGGGGACTTCTTGCGCACGTTCGGTAGTCCGAATGATCTTGTCCTTGACCCGGTACCCGCGGAGCTTCGGTCGGCGTGGCGAAGATCGCACGGGCCCACTGGGGCTCTCGCGTACGACATCGAACGGGCAGGTATGGTGCTCGGTTTCAGCGCTGATCTGTTCGAAGGTTTCGGCTCGCCTGGCTACGCACTGCACGCGTTCGGGCGATTCCGGCAACGCGCCCGGGCGAATCGCGGGCGGTGGGTGCAGATTGAACCGCGGCTGTCCGTTACGGGGTCGCGCGCCGACGACCGGATTGCCATTCGTCCCGGGACGGAGGGGATCTTCGCGCTCGGTCTCGCATATGTCCTGCTCGCCGAGCGTTTGTACGACGCTGACTTCGTTGCCACGCACGTGACGAGGTTCGAAGGGTACGTGGACGACGGTGGGAGAGCGCAACAGGGATTCCGCGAGTGGGTGTTGGAGAACTTCTATGTCAGCCGCGTGTCACAGCAGACGGGGGTGGCCGCCGAGGTCATCATCGACTTGGCAAGGCAGTTGCCCCGGTATGCGCCCACCGTTGCCGTTCCCGGACGCGCCGCGGCGTTGAGCACCCATGGGGAATGGAGTTGCTGGGCAATCCACTGCCTCAACGCGTTGCTCGGTTCGATCGGCGTGGAGGGAGGCGTGCTCGAGCCGTTGCCGCCCCCGTTCGGGAGCGACGACGTGAGCGCTCTCGACTCGATTGCCACTGCGGGCGTGTCTCACCAGCGTTTCGATCACGATCTTGCGGGTGCGCTGGCCGACGGGGTCGACCTGGATCCCATCACAGGGCTCCTGCGCAGCGACATCGCCGCGCCCCCGCTTGACGTGCTGGTCGTTGTCGACTGTGACCCCGTTGCCCTCAGCGCGGCGCCAGCGAGGATGGTTGAAGTTCTAGGCAGTATTCCCCTCGTGGTCGTTCTGACCGCGCATGCCAATGAGACCACGACGTACGCGGATTTGGTTTTGCCGGCACCCAGTTCGCTGGAGCGCTGGGACATGGTGGCCAATCCTCCGCTGACGCCGTATACGGTCTGCGGTCTCCGGCGCCCCGTTCTCGACCCCAGGGGCGACACCAGACACCCGGGAGATGTTCTCCTCGGGCTGGCCGGCGATCTCGGAGACCCGACAGCGGCCATCGCGCGATGGGACGGCTACGAGGGGTGCCTGCGCAGCAGCGTGGACGGTCTATACGAAGCGCGCCGCGGCGATGTGTTCGGCATCGAGCTCGACGCCAGCTACACGCGACTCATGCAGAGCGCGGGGCTGTGGACGCCGGCCTATCGGACTGCGGCGCAGCTGTGGGCGCAAATGCAGGAACGTGGTGGATGGTGGGACCCGACCCCATTGGCAGGTGAGCAACGAAGGATGTTGCAGACACCGTCCGGGAGGTTCGATATCGCGCCTCGAGACAAACCCTCGGCGGTGGCGTCCGCGCATGACGACGACTACCCGTTGCTGCTCTTCCCGTTCGAGATGCTCGCAGTGGCACACGGCAGGTTCAATGATGCGCCCTGCTTGAAGTCACTCTCGGGTCCGCACTTCGACGGGCCGATGCGGGGCTGGGTGGAGCTGAACCCGGAGACTGCCGCGGAGCTGGGCCTGGACGAAGGCGAACAGGTGATGGTGGAGTCCGAATTCGGCGTGGCCGAGGCGAGAGTACGCCTGTACGAAGGGCTCGAGCCGGAGATGGCCGCGATGCCGCTGGGAATGGGGCGGACGGTTGGTCGCTGGTCGAGCAACTGGGGTGCCAATGTGCTGGCGCTGGTCGGCGCCCCGCAGGGCGACGGCTCTCGCGGGCAATACTCGACGTTCGTTCGAGTGCGGAGGGCGTGACAGTGGCTCGATGGGGAATGGCAATCGACCTGGATACATGCACCGGATGTCAGGCCTGCACGATCGCCTGCGCGATTGAGAACAATGTTCCTCCACCGGACCCGGATGGGTCCGATGATCATCGACCCTTCACCTGGATGAGGCTCTTGCCCTGGATCGGTGAGGAGTCTCCGCAGGCCGAGGGGCGTATGTTCCCGCGCCCCTGCATGCACTGCGACGACCCGCCCTGCACCAAGGTTTGTCCGGTGGACGCGACCAACATCGACGGCGAGGGTCTGGTGCGGCAGGTGTATCCACGCTGCATCGGATGCCGCTACTGCACCACGGCTTGCCCCTATACCGTGCGCTACTTCAACTGGAAGACGCCGAGCTGGCCCGAGCCGTTGGAGCAGAGCCTCAACCCGGATGTGTCGGTTCGCCCTGCGGGTGTCGTCGAGAAGTGCACGTTCTGCCATCATCGCCTGCAGCTTGCGCGCGACACGGCCGCGGTCGAACGAAGGGAGCTGAGAGACGGCGAGTACGTGCCGGCCTGCGTCGAGGTATGTCCCTCGCAGGCGATGTTCTTTGGTGATCTCGACGACCCGGACAGCGAGGTGGCACGGCGCTCCCACACCACAAGGGCCTTCCGCCTGCTGGAAGAGCTGGGCACCAAACCGAAAGTCATCTACCTGCGCAAGGGGGAATAGATCGTTGCAGTCCAACCTCAGCGCTTTCGCCCCGGACCAGGCTCTGGTGAGGCCACTTGTCGAAACCAATCGCCGTTTCTGGATCCTGGTTGCCGTGCTGTGTTCGTTGATAGCGGTTGGCGCCGCCTGCTACCTGCTGCAGCTGCGCAATGGACTGCAGGTGACCGGCATGAACGTGCCCGTCTACTGGGGTGTGTACATCACCAACTTCGTGTTCTTCATCGGCATCAGTCACGCCGGCACACTGATCTCCGCGATTCTTCGGATCTGTAAGGCCGAGTGGCGCCGTTCGATCACGCGTGCGGCAGAGGTGATCACGGTGATGGTGCTGTTCTTCGGCGCTGGCAGCATCATCCTGGACCTCGGCAGGCCGGATCGTGCGCTCAACGTCATTCTGCACTCCAACTTCGAGTCGCCCCTGCTGTGGGACGTCACCAGCATCACGGTCTACCTCACCGGGTCGCTGATCTATCTCTACCTACCGCTGATTCCTGACATTGCCGCTCTGCGTGACGGGTTGGGGAAGCGTCGCTGGTTCTATCGCGCCCTCGCGTTGGGGTGGACCGGGTCGGAGCGGCAGCATCGGCTGCTCGATCGCGCCATCAGCATCATGGCGATCATCATTCTGCCGATCGCGGTTTCGGTGCACACGGTGGTTTCGTGGGTCTTCGCGATGACGGTGCAGCCGATGTGGCACAGCGCCATTTTCGGCCCCTACTTCGTCGTTGGCGCGATCTTCTCCGGCATCGGAGCCCTCATCGTGTTCATGGCGATCATTCGCTGGGCGTACGGCCTCGAGGGCTACTTCAAGGAGGTCCAGTTCCGCAATCTGGGGTTGCTGCTGCTGACCATGTCGATGCTCTGGTTCTACTTCACCCTGAGCGAGTTCATCACCACCTACTACGGTGCCGAGCCCGACCACATGGTGATCTTCTGGGCGAAGATCAGCGGCCCCTATGCGCCGATGTTCTGGACCATGGTGGTGGGCTGTTTCGTGATCCCCATGATTCTGTTGACGTCACGGAGATTTCCCGTCGTTGCCAGCACCGTTGTGGCCGGGGTCACCGTGAACATCGGCATGTGGATCGAGCGCTACACGATCGTCGTGCCGAGTCTCGCTCGTCCGCGTCTGCCGCTGGAGACTGGCGTGTACCTTCCCTCGTTCGTGGAGGTCGCCATGACGGTGGCGTTCTTTGCCGGCTTCTTTCTGCTGTACCTACTGTTCACGCGACTCTTTCCGATCGTCGCGATCTGGGAGATTCGCGAGGGGAGAGAGGGGTCGGTTCGGGAGGTGAGCGAGCGGGTTGCCTCCTATCTACCCGAGGTGAGCGATGCGCATGATGCTTTCTAGCCGAGGCATGTCCGGGGGCTGGAGATACTTCGCGTGGCGGGCAGCTGGGGCGTTGGCGCTGGGCATCGTGGTGTTCGGAGCTCTCGCCCCCGCGACCGCGTCGCCATCCGCACAGAGCGCGGATGTGGTCTCGGTGTTGCCGCGCGATCCAGGCAAGGGCGGTCGTCTGTTCATTTCCAAAGGGTGCATTGCGTGTCACTCGATTCACGGCGAGGGCGGCAACATCGGGCCGGATCTCGGACGCTCCACGGTGGGCTTGGATCTGCCGGAACTCGCGGCGGCGATGTGGAATCACACGCCGTCGATGGGACGGCAGCTGGGACTACTGGGACTCAAGCGGCCGCAATTCGGTCGCGGCGAGATGGCGGCGCTGACCGCGTTCATCTACTACCTCAATCTCGCCGATACCGGCGAAGGCGATCCGGAGCGCGGCAACGATGTTTTTCGTGCCAAGGGATGCAGCCGTTGCCATTCCAGTTCGGGTTCCGGGGGAGAGATCGGGCCCGACCTCGACCGTATGGCGGGCCATCGCTCGCCAGTCATCGTTGCGCAGCGAATGTGGAACCACGGGCCCGTCATGATCGAACTGTCGGCCGACATGGGAATGGTAGTCCCATCGCTAACCCCGGTGGACGTCAAGGATCTGGTCGCCTATCTGCGTGCCTCTAGCGTCGTCGGTTCGATCGGAACGACGTTCCAGCGTCCGGGCGACGCCAGGGAAGGCGGCAGCGTCTTCGTCGCCAAGGGATGCTCGTCATGCCACGCCATTGGAGCGTCTCGTCGCCGCGGTACCGCCCCCGACTTGAGCGAGGCCAGTCTCGGAGTGGGCGTCCTCGACCTGGTCTCACGGCTGTGGAACCACATGCCTGCCATGTACGCGCAGATGGAACGCTCTGGCATGTCGACACCGGAACTGACGGAACTCGAGATGACCGACCTTCTCGCGTACCTGTACTCGCTCGACTACAGCGGTGGCCAACCGGACCAGAGCAGGGGGGAGCGGTTGCTGGCGTCCAAAGGCTGCCGGGCGTGTCATGCGATCTCGCGGGGAGCAGGCCAGGCGCCGGAGCTCGCCGCATCACGCGCGACCCGTTCCCTCGAGGAGGGAGTGAGGCTGCTGTGGAACCATGCGCCAGCGATGCTCGCCAACATGCGTGAGACCGGCGTAGAGTGGCCGCGACTGGACGGTGACGAGGTGCGGGACATCATGGGCTACCTGCGTAGCCTGCCTCAGTAAGGGCGCCGGGCTGTTCACGGCCCGCCGTTGCCAATCGACGGGCCAGGTCTCGGATCCCGCAATTGGCCATAAAATCCTGCATTCATCACGGATACTGGATAGCGAAAAGCGGAGTCCTGTGTCTTAATGCGGGTACTATGGTTCGTCGAAAGTTCGTCAATTGGCTCCTCGGCACTTCAGGCGGGGCGCTCCTCGCCGCGATCTTCTATCCGGTGCTGGGCTTCATCAGTCCGCCCGACGTTCCCGAGGCGACGACCAACCAGGTTGAAGCCGGTCCGACCAACGATCCCGAGCTGCTCGATCGAGGCTTCAAGATCGTACGGTTCGGCGCCGAGCCTGTGTTGTTGGTGAGAGTGGCCGATGGCGATTACCGTGCCTTCGCGGGTGTCTGCACACACCTTGACTGCATCGTCGAGTATCAGAGCGATCAGCAGCGAATCTGGTGCAACTGTCACAACGGCGAGTATGACCTTCAGGGGCGCCAGGTCGCTGGCCCTCCACCGCATCCGCTAGAGCAATTCAAGGTCGACCTCGTTAGCCGCGGTCGCGGCCAGCCGGCGACCATCGTCGTGTCGAGGGTGTAAATGAGCAGCGCCGCCAACGCCGTCCGCGACTGGCTGCAGGCGCGGCTCCCACTGGCCGAAACGCAAGAGTTCGCGTCGCACAAGACCGTGCCGGTTCATCGCTTCATGGCGATCTACTACCTCGGCGGCATGACCTTGTTCTTCTTCATCGTCCAGGTGATCACCGGCATCCTGTTGATGCTCTATTACCGACCATCGGCCAACGAGGCCTTCGAGTCGGTGGAGTTCATCATGACGACGGTGCCGTTCGGCTGGTTGATCCGTTCACTACACTCGTGGTCGGCGAACCTGATGGTCTACTTCGCCTTCGTCCACCTGGTGACGGTCTATTTCACCCGCTCGTACCGCAAGCCGCGCGAGATCACCTGGATCACTGGTTGCTTGCTGTTGTTCGTGGCGATGGGATTCGGTTTCTCAGGCTACTTGCTGCCATGGAACCAGCTCGCCTTCTTCGCTACTCGCGTGGGAACCGACATCGCCGGCGCCGTACCGATCGTGGGCGAGTGGGCACTACGCTTTCTGCGCGGCGGCGATCGCGTTTCGGGCGGGACGCTGTCGCGTTTTTACGGCTGGCATGTGGCCATCCTGCCGTTGATCACCGCGGCGTTGCTTGCTGGCCATCTGATCCTCGTGCAGCTGCAGGGCATGAGTACGCCCGAGTCGGAGCGCAAGAGCGCGGCGTCGCGTAGGCCGATGCAGTTCTTCCCGAACTTTGCCCTGCGAGACCTGTTCGGGTGGGTGCTCGCCCTGGCGGTGCTCGCTGGTGCCGCGGCACTGTTTCCTTGGGAGCTTGGCGAAAAGGCGGACCCGTTCGCGCCGGCCTTCGCCGACATTCGCCCAGAGTGGTATTTCATGTTCATGTTCGAGACGCTCAAGCTGGTGCCGGGCGGTGAGATCTTCGGTATCGAGTACGAGGCCATCCCGATCCTCGGCTTCTCGTTACTCGGATTGCTGCTGGTGCTGGTTCCGTTTCTCGATCCTGAGCCGACAACACCCGGTAGGCGACGGTTCTTCAATGGCATCGGTGTGGTGGGGCTTGTCTATGCCGTTGGCATGACCGCCTACGGGTACCGCTCGCTGGCCTCGGTCTGGATCGTGGTCGGTACGGCGCTCCTCATCTTGGCGCTCGGCCTTGCCACCCGCCGCACCCCGAGGAGTAGCACGTGAAACGCGCAACGTTGTGTGCTGTCTTCGCGGCGGCGGTCGCATCCGCGGCGTTGGCTCTGGGCGCTCAGCCGCAAGACCCGGCGCCGCCGGAACAGGAATCGGAGGCAGCGGCTGCCTCGGCGCCGGAAGTCACCTCCTGTATCGCCTGCCACGGCGACGGCGAGCTTTTCGACGAGGAGTTCCTGGAGATCGTCAGGGACTTCGAAAACGATATCCACGTTGGGGTGGGAGTCTCTTGTCATGATTGCCACGGTGGTAATCCGGATCCCGTGTTGTTTGAGGACTACGTGGAGGCCAAGGACGAGGAGTTCTCGGACGGCCCTTATCGCGGTGTCCCGGCGCCCCTCGATCAGCCGACGATGTGCGGTAGCTGCCACTCGGACGCCTCCTACATGCGGCGTTTCGCACCGGCCGCGAGGGTCGATCAAGAAGCCGAGTACTGGACGAGTCGACATGGAATCGCCTTGGCCGCCGGCGACGAAAACGTCGCCCGCTGCTCGAGCTGTCATGGCGTACACGGCATCCGATCTGTCGACGATCCGGAGTCGCCCGTTTACCCAACGCATGTCGCGGGGACCTGTCAGGAATGCCATGGCGACGACCAGCGCATGGCCGGATACCTGCTCGAAGATGGACGGCCGCTCCCGACGGATCAGTACGAGCGTTGGCAGAGCAGCGTTCATGGCCACGCCCTCAACGTGCGCCAGGACATCAGTGCTCCCACGTGCAATGACTGCCACGGCAATCACGGGGCCGCGCCTCCAGGAGGCGACTCGGTCAGCTTTGTCTGTGGGCAGTGCCACGGTCGCGAGGCCGAGCTGTTCCGCAACAGTCCCAAACTCGAGGGGTTCGAGGAGCACGCCGAGTTTCTTGTGGACGCCGGTGAGGACGGATGTGCCGCGTGTCACGATGAGGAAGAGCCTCAATCGCAACTGACCGAAACCCACGGATTCGGCGAGTGTGCTTCCTGCCACGGCAACCACGACGTGATCAGGCCGACGGTGGCCATGTTGTCGCCGCTCCCGCAGACGCCGTGCGCCTTCTGTCACGAGGGCGCCGGCGCCGCCATTGATGAAGTCCACGAGCTCGGCGACAGAGAGTCGCACTACGTGGAGACACGCGACGAGCTGCTGACAACCGCCGCCGCGAACGGGATCGGAGGCGACGTACGGTTCGATTGGCTCGTGGACGAGGCCATGGCCTTGGATGAGCACACCAGCGCGGTGGGAGCTGCGGAAGTTTCGCTGCGCCCGGAGTTCGCGCGACTCTTCGAGAAGTTCCGGATCGGCAAGACCTCCTATGTCGTCACGGACCTAGCTACGGGCGAAGCGAGCCGCCGCGCGGTGATTCGCTGCAACAACTGCCACGCTTCCGAGGCGACCCTTGGCGAGGGATACGCGGTCGGCCGAAGCGTGGCGGCAGAAATGCTCGGCCGCTTGCGCGAACTGAACGAAAGTGTGGCGCGGGCCGAACGTGCCTTGTTGGCGGCGCGGCGCGGAGGCGTAGAAACGCGCAAGGCGCAGGAGGCCATTGACCAAGCTGTCGACGCGCGCATCGCGCTCGACGGGCTGCTCCACACGTTCCGCGCCGATGGCGACTTTGCGGCTCGCCACGAGGAAGGAATGGAGCACGCGATGGCCGCCCTGGTCGCGGCAGAGGAGGCGCTCCACGAGCTCGACTCCCGACACCGGGGCCTGTACTGGGCCTTGCTGGTTATCGCGGTCTTTCTGCTGGCACTTGGCCTCAAGATTCGCGACCTCACCGCCCGCTCGAGGCAGGCCGAAACAGCCTGACTTCGAGGCTCTTCGCGCCGCCCGCAATGTGGTAGCTTGAAGACGGCAAACGAGATGCGGATAACTGATTTCATATGGGGGAGCAGATGAGACGAGCCATGGTGGGCACGGCTGTGACGATCCTGATGGCGGGGGCTGTGGGAGCCGTTGCCGCGATGAGCAGTGGCGTGGCTGCGGAGCCGGAATCGGCAGTGATTGCCGAGCACGAATTCCAGGACGCCAGCTACGCCGGCCACAAGGACGGCTGCCGGAAGTGTCATCTCAAGGAGCATCGGTCCTGGTCCAAGACGCCGCATGCCAACGCGCTCGACCGGCTCGAAGGCGAGGACGCCAACAACCCCGAATGTCTCCAGTGCCATACCACGGGTTACGGAGAGCCGGGAGGCTTCACCTCGATCGACGACACGCCCCAACTTGCCGGCGTGACCTGCGAGTCCTGCCATGGCCCCGGCAGTGCCTACCGCGACAAAGAGACCATGAAGGACCACGACGCTTCGGTTGCCGCCGGTCTCGAGATGCCGAACGAGACCACGTGTCGTGGCTGCCATAACGAACAGAGCCCGAACTTCTCCGGCTCGTTCGACTTCGAGGCCATGAAGGAAGAGGGTGTCCACGACATCAAGCAGTAGCTTCTAGGCAGTAGCTTTCTAGGCAATCGCCTCAAGGGCGCAGTCGTTCAGGAGTTCCTTCGAGATGGTCAGTCGATTTCGCGTGCGCGCACTACGAGTGCCGAGGAATATCGCGGGGATTGTCGGCGCGGCGTTGTTCGTGGCGTCGGGCGTCAGCCTGGTATTCCTCGTTGTTGTGGACATCATGCAGGGGCACGCCGACCCCTACGTGGGCTTGTTCACGTACATGGTCCTGCCGGTCCTGGCTGTTATCGGAGCGGTGCTGTTCGGGCTCGGCCGCTTGCTCCGCAATCGGGCGATGGCCCGCGGAGAAGAAGCGGCCAGCATCACCTTCTTCGACTTCAGTCACGTCGAGAGTCGCCAGTCGATTCTCATGATCACGGGGCTGATCGCGGGGGCGGGAGTGTTCTCCCTGTCGGCCGTGGGCATTCGCTCGATCGAATACACCGAGTCGGAGTCTTTCTGCGGCGAGGTATGCCACACGGTCATGGAGCCGCAATACACCGCCTACCAGCACGCGCCCCACGCCAATGTTGCCTGCGTTGTTTGTCACGTTGGCGAAGGTGCGGGCTCGTTTGTTCGGGCCAAGCTGCAGGGCATGAAGCAGGTCTGGTCGGTGGCCACCAACTCGTATCCGCGGCCGATTCCCACGCCGATCCACATGGGCTCGGCCGAAGAGATCTGCCAGGCTTGCCATTGGCCCGACCGTGATGTCGGGATCAAGCCGGTGCGGCGGCGCTACTACCTGACGGAAGGCTTCGAACAGCCATGGGCTATCGAAATGTCCGTGAAGGTCGGCGGCGGCACGCGGGAGTCCGGATTCACCGAGGGTGCCCACTGGCACATGAACCTGGACGGCAAGGTCGAGTACGCTGCGGCCGACGAGCAGCTGCAAGAGATCGCCTACGTCAAGTGGACCACGCCCGAGGGCGATGAGATCGAGTATCTCAACCTCGACATGGACTCGCCGGAAACGTACGCCGACGGTGCCGAGATGCACGAGGTCGACTGCCTGACCTGCCACAATCGGCCGGCGCACAAGTTCACGACACCGGTCGAGTCGCTCAATCGCATGTTCGACAACGGCACGCTGGACCCCGACGTCCCGGGGATCCGCTGGCTAGCCCTGGAGTGGCTTGCTGGCGAGTACGAGAGCAGCGAAGAAGCACTGACCGCCGTAGACGAAGATCTGCGCGCTGGCGTGGCCGACGAAGACGAGGAATGGGCCGCAGCCAACGTGGCGAAGATCGACGCTACGGTCGTGGCGCTGCAGAACATTTTCGCTCGTACCCAGTTCCCGGCAATGAAGGCCGACTGGCGTTCGTACCCGGACAACAACAAGCACTGGAGCAGTCCAGGGTGTTTCCGTTGTCACTCGGGTAACATGGCCAGCGAAGACGGCGACGAGATCTCCTGGTCGTGTGATACGTGCCACACGATCCAGGGCCAGGGCCGTCAGTACAACGGCAGCTGGTCGTACAACCCGAACGGCCTGGAATTTGTCCATCCCTCCGATGAAGAGGTGATGGAGGGTCCGGTGTTATGCCACGACTGTCATGACGGAACTTTGGGCTACTGACGAATGTCGCTTCGTGGCTGGGGTGGGGAACGTAAGGCGGGACGCAGTAAAGGGATATTAGAGTCCTGATATCGCTTGCCGGTAGCCGCGAGACGGGTTATAGAAAGAGTACGTCCCAGTGATCGCTGGATCGCACAACACAAAGGAATGCCTCTGATGGGTACCAGGCGAGTGTTGATCGTGGCTACGGGGGCAGCGGCGCTGATGATGTTCGCCCTCGTCGCGCTGCCTGAGGTCCAAGCCGCCCCGGCCAGTGGGGCGAGCCAGGTGACCCCAGCCGTTCGCGCAGCGGCGGTGTGGTTGGCTTCACCCGAGACCGTTGAACCATCCAGCCCTGTCGCCTTTGTCGGGCAGAGCCAGGAAGACGGATTTGTGGGGGACGAGGAGTGCCGATCCTGCCATCCCGAACAGGGAGACTCCTACGACCTGACCAAGCACGCGCGTGAACTCGATGCGCGGACGCCTGCCGGGACGACGGGTTGCGAAAGTTGCCACGGCCCGGCTCTGGAGCATGCAGAGGAAGGTGACGCGGCCCTGATCAATGACTTCCCGCTGATGAGCGCAGAGGATGTCACGGAGGTCTGCACGGAGTGCCATAACCGCGGAGAGCAGACCTTCTGGCAGGGCAGCCAGCACAACGGGCGCGACTTGACCTGCACCACCTGCCACAGCGTGCACGCCGAGGCTTCCGACAAGGCTCAGCTCGTCAAGAGCACCCAGACCGAGCTTTGTGGGGAGTGCCACCAGGACAAGGCCGCCAAGATGTTGCGGGCCAACCACATGCCGGTCCGGGAGGGCAAACTGGAGTGCGGTTCGTGCCATAACCCGCACGGGTCGGCCAACGTGAAGATGGTCCGTATGGGTACCTCCATGACGGCCAACGACGCCTGCACGGAGTGCCACGCCGAGAAGCGCGGGCCGTTCCTTTGGGAGCACGCACCCGTGCAAGAGAACTGCGCCTCGTGCCACGATCCGCACGGCTCGTCGAATGACCGGATGCTTACCGCCAAGCAGCCGATGCTGTGCCAGCGCTGCCACGCGCACACTCGACATCCGGCCACGATCTACGACGACAACAACGTGGCCACCAGCAGTCGGGCCTACGGGCGATCGTGTGTGAACTGCCATCAGACCATCCACGGGTCGAACCACCCGGCGGGCAAATTCTTCCAGCGATAGCGGTCCAGGGAGCTTGTGATGCGCATCAAAAGCAGCTTGATTGTGATGGTGGTGGCGCTTCTGCTCGTCGGTGGTGCTGCCTCGGCTCAGGAAGCACCGCTCGGCAAAACGACCGTGAGCGGGTTCATCGGCGTCGGTATTCTGGGAACGGATATCTCGGGCGATGGGGCGCGCTTTCAGCGCTATCGCGACCTGCGTGATGGCCCCACGGGCGGGCCGTTCCGACTCGATGTCGAGGGCAGGACGTGGCTGTTCAACGTGGAAGCCGACAACGTTGGCAGACGCGGACAGCGCTACCTTGCCGAGTTGACGCGACCGGGGAAGTTCGCCGTCGAGGTCGAGCTCGACCACGTCCCGTTGTTCTACAACGAGACGACGCGGACGCTGTATACGGAAACTTCGCCCGGCGTGCTGCGAATGGACGACGACATCCGTAGCGGTATCGAAGCCGGCTCGTTTGGCCTCGCCGATGTGATCGATCGTGCCCACGTGTTCGACCTGCGATCTCGTCGTCGCGAGCTCGCCATCGACGCCACCTACAGAGTGCTGCCTGACCTCGACTTCACCGCGGCGTTCAGCTCGGTGCAGCGCAAGGGCGCACAGCAATGGGCTGGTGCCTTCGGGTTCAACCCTGTCGTAGAAGTGGCCGCACCCATCGATCATCGGACGAACACGGTCACCCTCGGCGCCGAGTGGGGCAATCAGAAGGGGATGGTGCGCCTCGAGTACCTCGGCTCGTGGTTCGACAACGACATCCAGACCCTGATCTGGGACCATCCGCTATCCACCACCGATTCGACCAGTGGGAGTTCCTCGCGTTCCGCTTCGCAAGGGCGGACGGCGATGGCGCCGAGCAACACGAGCCATACGGTGAGCGCAACGGGCGCGATCTCGTTGCCCGCTCGGAGTCGGCTCACGGGTCTAGTGGCGCTCGGATACTTCGACCAGGACGAGGCGCTGCTGCCGTTCACCATCAACACGGCCCTCGATACGATCCCGCTGCCGCGGACCTCCGCGCAGGCGTCAGCCAGGACGGTATCGACTGTCCTCGGCTTCACCTCGCGGCCGACCAAGGCCATCCGTATCAATGCTCGGTACCGGCTGTACGACTACGACAACGAGACGCCGGTGTTCAGTTCGCCTGCCTACATCCGTATGGACTACAGCTTCCGCCCGACAGCGATCGCGACGGAGCCCATCAGCACGCAGCGGCAGAACTTCGACGTTGATGTCGGCTTCTCACCGGTGCGGCACACCTTGTTCAAGGTGGGATACGGCTACGGCAAGGCGGATCGGACCTATCGGATCTTCGACACGACGTCCGAGGACACGTTCCGCGTGTCATTCGACACGACCGGCAACCGGTACTTCACCGCGCGGGTCAAGTACGAGCGCACCAGCCGGGATGGCTCCGGCTTCAATCCCGAATTGCTGGAACACGTCGGCGAGCAGCCTGGCATGCGGCACTTCGATATTGCGAATCGCGATCGCGAACGCTTCACCGCAATTGCCACGGTCATGCCATCGGCAACGGTCAGTGCCTTCCTGTCGGCTGGCGTGGGCAACGACGACTACGACAACAGCGAGTTCGGGCTGCAGGACAACAAGCACCGGGTCTACTCGATCGGCATCGATGCGTCGCCGCATGACAACGTGTCGTTCGGTGGGTCGTACACGTACGAGGATTACGAGACTCTGCAGTTCTCGCGTGTCGCGAGCAGCGGAGCTCAGTTCATCGACCCAACTCGCAATTTCTCCACCGAGGGTGGCGACACGGTCCACACGGTGAACGCCTATGTGGATCTGCTGGAGTTGGCCTCCAAGGTGGACCTGCGTTTCGGTTATGACTTCAGCACGTCGGACGCGTTGTACGTGTACGGAGTAGGAAGTGGTCTGGATGATCCGGCCCAGCTCCCACCGGTCGAAAACGAGCTGCAGCGCGTAACAGTCGATGCTCGCTATGCGCTCAGCACTCAGCTGTCGATCGGGTTCATCTACTGGTACGACGACTATCGCGTACAGGATTTTGCCCTCGATGGAAGCACCGGCAACACGCCGCCAAGCGGACTGTTGCTGGGCAATTTCTATGAGCCCTACACCGTGCACACGGGCTGGCTGACGGCTTACTACAGCTGGTAGGGGTCGCGCAGTAAGCGGAGTTCCATCGGCCGGAGGCGATCTCGTATCGCCTCCGGCCGAGCTTTCGTCTGCCCGAGGAAGCCCCGACAAGGCCAAGGTCTGACTGCCGTCGATCGGCTGGCGGTCGGGGCATCTGAGCGACGATTGGTGCCGTCCGTCATCGGCAGAAAAAAATCGTTCAAACCCCGCGGAAAAGTGCCAAAAAGCGTTTGCGCAAAGACAGTAACCGGAGTCTAGTATCTGTAATTGTGACATCGAGATGACAATTCATCTCGGCCCAGATTCACTACTAGTAGCAGGGGGAATCCGATGCGGACTGGTTGCAGAATCTACCTGGCTCTGGCGGCGGTAACTGCCCTCGCGTGGGTCGTTGCCGTACCGATGGAGGCGGCAGGGCAAGCTCTCGACGTTGCCAAGAAAGCCGACTACGTCGGGGCTCCGGCCTGCAAGACTTGCCACTCGACGATCTATGGCAAGTACGAGAAGACGGCGCACACGATGAAGACCCGGGAGGGGTTGAAAACGAACGTCGTCATGCCGGTCAAGAACAAGAAGACCAGCATTGACGGCAAGGTGATGTTCAGCCTCAGGTACAAGGCAGATACCCGGCCGGATGCTCGCGGTGCGGACAGGCGGCTGTGGATTACCCTCTACAACCTCGATGGTACCAATGCCACCGAGTATCCCGTCGCGCTCACCTTGGGCGGCGGGTCCGACTTCGCCGGCAAGCAGCGATTGATCGGAGAGTTCGACGCAAACGGTGATGGTGTCCTGAACGCAGACGGTCCTGATGGCGACGTCACACGCCTGATCTTCCCGGTGCAGTTCAACCACCACGACCCGCGCGGTGACGCTGACTCATGGGCCCCGTACCACCCTGAACACTGGTACAACGAGGATGGGACTCTGATCGGCTCGTCGGTGGCGCGCTTCTCAGTGAAGGTGGCGGAGAGCCAGTTCAAGAACTCCTGGGAGCGTCGTTGCATCGGCTGTCACAGCACGGGTACAGCCGTTACGTTCGACAAGCCCACGGGGATGTTCATCAACAACGGTAGCGAGTTCAACGTCTGGTGCGAGGCCTGTCACGGCCCGGGCAGTAAGCACGCGGCTTCGGCCAACGCGAAGGACATCACCAACCCGGCCGATTGGGAAGCCAAGCGGGCGCAGCAGGCGATGGATGTCTGCGCCACTTGCCACATTCGTGGCTCCAACGTTGGCAGCGGCAAGTTCACCACGGGATACCCGGCGAAGGTGAAGAACACCAGGATCATCATGCCTCCCTTCGGGGCGCTACTGGCCGATTGGTACAAGCCGGGCGAGGGCACCTGGGGTTCCAACGGTGATGCCTGGGGCAAGGACGCTACCGACGCTAACTTCTCCAAGAAGCACCACCAGCAGGGGTTCGGGTTCATCCAGAGTGCGCATTGGACTGGAGGCGATGATTCCAAGATCGCCAGCAACCCTGTGTTCTGCTGGGACTGCCACGATCCCCACTCGAAGGGAGCAGAGGGACCTCAGTTGCGCGTCAGCAACGACGACAACACCCTCTGCCTGAACTGTCACGCCGACACCGGTTTCGGTGACGTGGCGACAATCCAGGAGCACACACAGCACTCCTACAAGCCCGACACGATCGGCACGTCGCGCTGCTCGAAGTGCCACATGCCCAAGACCGCCAAGTCGGCGACCTGGTACAACGACAACGCGGGGGATATCCACTCCCACACGTTCGAAGCCGTGCCGGCGAACCTGACCAAGAAGATGGCGAGAAAGAACAAGGGCACCGACGAGGATGGCAAGGCCATTCCCAACGGTTGTAACGGCTGCCACGATGACGACGACTACGGCACGGCGCGCTGGAAGCGCTGGAAGAAGGCCGGCGGAGGTCAGACTCGAGGTCGCTGAATAGCTACGGCTAGGTACTGACACACTGGGAGGGCAGGAGCCGCAGCGCGGCGCCTGCCCTCCATTGCATTGGGCCCAGGCGGCGGGTGCGGGTGCCTCTGCACGCGCTTCGCCAAGGCTGTCGCCTAGTACAGCTGCTGTTTCAGGCGCAACTTGTGGAGCACCTTGGTGCAGATTTCCTCAACCGAGGTATGGGTCGTGTTCAGGTGCGGAATCTTGAAGCTCTGGTACAGCAGTTCGGCGTCGCTGACCTCGCGTCGACACCGTGCCAGTTTGGCGTAGCGACTCCCGGGGCGCCGCGCCTCGCGGATATGAGCCAATCGCTCGGGTTCAATAGTGAGGCCGAACAGTCGCTCGCGCTGGCCGCGAAGCGCCGGTGGCAGCGTGCAACTGTCGAGATCATCCATCGTCAGCGGGTAGTTGGCGGCCTTCACGCCGAACTGCAGCGCCATGTATAGGCAGGTGGGCGTCTTGCCGGAACGGGACACCCCGACCATGATCAGATCGGCATCGCTGTAGTCGGTGTCGCCGCCATCGTCGTGTCGCAGGGCGTAGTTGGTTGCCTCCATACGGTCGTCGTAGGTCTCGACATTTGTCATGCCGTGAGCTCGTCCGACGCGTCGCTTGCGGACCAGGCCGAACTCCCGTTCCAGCGGCTTGACCAATCGGCCGAACAGGTCAACCACGCAGGCCTCCGTCTGTTCCAACAGCACAGCGTGGGCTGGCTCGATGATGGTGTGGAAGACGAGCGGAAGCTCTCCATCATCAGCGTGTGCCCGACGGATGGCGCGGGCAACGTCCTCGGCCCGGGCCAGGGTGTCCACGAACGGCACGCGAACCTGCTGCACTTCGCCCAGGTCGAACTGGGTGAGCAGGCTGTGCCCCAGCGTCTCCGCGGTGATGCCGGTGCCATCAGAGACATAGAAGACTGTTCGCGTCATGGGCGTCACCGTGCTCCGGGTAGGTAGAGAGTCTGCCAAACGCGAGCGTATCCGCTTGTCAACGGGCGGCGCCACCTCGCCGGTGCTAGAGTCGCTTCGTCGCGACGCGTTGCCGCCTCATCGTCCTCGACGCCTTAGCCGTCAAGCGCTGGAGCTACTCCGACATGCAGTACGTACGACGCCTCGACTCGCTCGGTATGGACGATCTCGACCAGGTGGGGGGCAAGAACGCGTCGCTCGGCGAGATGCTCAGCCACCTGACCCAAGTGGGCGTTCGCGTGCCCGGGGGATTCGCGACCACGGCTGAGGCGTTCCGGGAGTTTCTCACTCAGGACGATCTCGGCGACCGCATTCAGGCGTGCCTCGACGGTCTTGACGTGGACGATGTCCGCGCCCTCGCGGCCTGTGGGGCGCAAGTGCGCGGATTGATCATGCAGACCTCCTTGCCGGCCGCCCTCGATCGCGAGATCCGCGAGGCGTGGCGCACGATGGCCGGCGAGCAAGGCGACGGGTTCTCGGTGGCAGTGCGTTCCTCGGCGACGGCGGAGGATCTCCCCGACGCGTCGTTCGCGGGTCAGCAGGAAACCTATCTGAACGTGTGCGGGATCGAGGCGGTGATCGATCGAGTGCACGCCGTGTTCGCCTCCCTGTATACCGATCGGGCTATCGCGTATCGGGTGCACCAGGGATTCGCCGACGAGCGCGTATGTCTATCGGCCGGGATCCAGCGAATGGTGCGTAGCGACGTGGGCGCCAGTGGCGTCATGTTCACGCTGGATACCGAGTCCGGGTTCGAGAACGCGGTGTTCATTACGGCAGCCTATGGTCTTGGCGAGACGGTTGTGCAGGGTGCCGTGAATCCCGACGAGTACTACGTCTACAAACCAGCGCTGCGGGCGAACAAGCGCGCCGTCCTGCGCAAGGAACTGGGCAGCAAAGCGCAGCGCATGGTCTACGGCGATGACGGCGGCGTGCACACGGAAGACCTGCCGGAGGAGCTGCGACGCACCTTCGCTCTATCCGATGAAGAGATCGAAGCTCTCGCTCGTCAGGCGCTAACGATCGAAGAACACTACGGCCGACCCATGGATATCGAGTGGGTACGAGACGGGGTCGATGGCGAGATCTACATCGTGCAGGCGCGGCCCGAGACCGTGAAGAGCCGCGAAGGTCGGGTCATCGAGCGGTACCGAATCAGCGACTCGAGGGTGCCGTGCATCCGAGTGGAAGGGCGCAGTATCGGCCAACGGATTGGCGCTGGCCGCGCGCGGGTGATCGGTTCGGTGACGGAGATGGACCGCGTCAAAGAGGGGGATGTGCTGGTCACGGACATGACCGACCCGGACTGGGAGCCGATCATGAAGCGGGCGGCGGCGATCGTCACCAATCGCGGTGGGCGCACGTGCCACGCAGCCATCATCGCGCGCGAGTTGGGGATCCCCGCGGTGGTGGGGTGCAAGGACGCCACCGATCGAATCGCTGAGGACGAAGAGATCACCGTTTCCTGCGCGGAGGGGGATACGGGCTACGTCTACGCGGAACTGCTCGATTTCGAAGTCGACAGGATCAATCTGGAAAGCATGCCGCCGGCGCCCATGCAGCTGATGCTCAACGTGGCGAACCCCGACCGAGCCTTCGATTTCGCCGCGATCCCGAATCACGGCGTGGGTCTGGCGCGAATCGAGTTCATCATCAATCGTATGATCGGCGTGCATCCCAAAGCGCTGTTGAACTACTTGAGTCGGTCGCCGGCGCTACGCGAGCAGATCGATCGCAGGATCTGCGGCTACGAGGATCCCGTGACCTACTACGTGGAACGTCTGGCCCAAGGTATTGCCACGATCGCGGCCGCGTTCGATCCTCAGCCGGTGATCGTGCGGCTGTCCGACTTCAAGTCGAACGAGTACGCCAACTTGCTTGGCGGACCCGAGTACGAACCCGACGAAGAGAACCCGATGCTCGGGTTTCGCGGTGCTTCGCGGTACCTGTCGAAGGAGTTCAGCGACTGCTTTGAACTCGAGTGTCGAGCGCTGAAGATCGTGCGCGAGGAGATGGGGCTGGCCAACATCAAGGCGATGGTCCCGTTCGTACGCACGGTCGAGGAGGGGGAGGGAGTCGTCAGGCTCATGGCCGGCCAGGGGCTTCGGCGCGGCGACGCCGGTCTTGAGATCATCATGATGTGCGAGTTGCCGGCCAACGCGTTGCTGGCCGATCGTTTCCTGGATCACTTCGACGGCTTTTCGATCGGCTCCAACGACCTCACCCAGCTCACCCTGGGTCTGGATCGCGATTCGGGTCTTGTCGCGGACCTGTTCGATGAACGCAATGACGCCGTGAAGGCACTCCTCAGCATGGCCATCGAAGCGTGCAACCGGCGCGGCAAGTACATCGGCATCTGTGGGCAGGGGCCGTCGGACCACCCCGATCTGGCGTTGTGGCTGGTCGAGCAAGGGATCCAGAGCCTGTCGCTGAACCCCGACACGGTCGTCGAGACCTGGCTCGAACTGGCGAAGCATGCGCAGGAGAGGTCGGCACCGCTTTGAGTACGAGTTGGGCGGAGCGATAGGCAGTCGACGTCAGATTGGACCCCGGGAGCGTTTTCGGCTTCGGGTGGGCGACGCCGGTTGCTAGCATGATCGCGTGGGCATCCAGTATCGATACCAGAACTGGCGTCGTGAGGGGACAAGGAGCGCACTGCATGGCTTGGCCATGCGGGCGATCAAGCCGGTGGCCCCCTACCGCGCTTTGTACGGGCTGCGGATCTGCGTAGCCGACTTGACGCTCCCCGACTACCCACCGGCCGACCTGCGGTACGAAACGCGTTTCCTCGTCGAAGACGAGGTCCTCCGCTTCGCCGAACACGTGCCAACGCTCAGGCCGAAGTTCACTCACGAGGCGCTCACACGTGGCGATCGATGCTACGCGATTCTGGATGGCGACCGCCTAGCCTCCTACGGTTGGTATGCCACGCAGCCCCTGGTTGTGGCCTTTGGGTTGTACCTGCATTTCGACCCCGCCTACGCATACATGCACACCGGCTACACGAACCCGGACTATCGCGGTCAACGACTCCATGGCATCGGCATGGCGCGAGCCCTTGAGGCGCTCACGGATGAGGGGAGCCGCGGGCTCGTTTCCTGCGTGGATACCGACAACCTGCGCTCGCTGCGCTCGTGTGATCGCATGGGCTACCGCCGTTTTGGCGTGCTGCGAGTTCTGGGCAAGGGCGCACGGGCGTGGAGCCATGCCTCGGCCGGGTGCGCCGAGTATGGATTCAAGCTGTCGCCATCGCCGGACAGCGCACCCGAAGCACTCCGGTCGGCGCCCCGCGCGGCCTGATTCTCTGCGCTCCGATCCTGGTGTTGGCGGGGCCGGTCGGCTGCGCACGACCGCCCTGATGGGCTCCCACCTGACGACCATCCGAACTTCGGTCATGATGCCGTCGGGCCCGTCGCGAACAATGGTGCGTCAGGTCCGGCCAAGACCGGGCGGCATCGCAGTTAGCTAGGCGCGCGTGTTGCTACCATCGCGCGATGGGCATTCAGTACCGCTATCAGAACTGGCGCCGGGAAGGCACCCGGAGTGCGCTGCATGGCCTCGCCATGCGGGCCATCAAACCGCTGGCACCCTACCGTGCCCTGTACGGGATGCGGATTCGGGCTGACGATCTGGCGGATACCGAAGCACGGCCAGCGGACATGTCCTACGAGACGCGCTTTCTCGATGGCGACGAGATGGCCCGCTTCGCTGACCAGGAGCCGACCCTGCGACCGAAGTTCATGCGAGAGGCGCGCGCACGAGGCGATCGGTGCTACGCCATCCTGGACGGTGATCGGCT
>JAJCXS010000187.1 GCA_029263335.1 Acidobacteriota bacterium
AACGTTCATGGTGGCGGCGTTCGATGCCGCAACGGCGGAAGTCGCCATCGAACTCGCGCGCTGATTCCTCCACGGGTCAGCTAACATATGGAAAGCCTCGCACCGAGGAAAGACATGGATCTGACAGACCTGCTCGGAGAAGCCGCGGACGATGCCGTTGGGCAAATCGAGCAGTTCGCTCGCGCACTACTGCGACGTAGCTATGCGAGCAACCCGTTCGTGCGCCGATGGGAAGATGACATTGTCCAACAGGTGCTGATGACGGCGTTTGACTGGGCCGGAAGAGTGGACCGCGGAGAGGCGGTGGTGCGTAATACCGACGCTTGGCTGGTGCGGGTCATCTTCAACACCAAGAATCAAACTTGGCGGCGCAGTGGAGCTGGTCGCGAGGTCGAGGTGAGCGAACCCGTCGCGCCGAACGCCGAGGCACGACCCCTCAGCCTGACGGATCGGCTCGCCCTGCGACAGGCGTTGGAACGGCTCGACGGTGAGTGCCGGGAGCTGTTGGTGCGCTTCCACGCGTTGGGAGAGTCCGCCAATGCCATGGCCACGGCCTACGATCTGTCGCCAGGAAACATCCGAGTCAAGCTCCACCGCTGCAGACGCAAGCTTCTCGTGATGCACGAAGGTGCCTCGACATCGGCGGCTTGAGAAGAATCGCCGCGTAACGTTCTTGGCCGCTGGTGCCTCGTGTTCAGCAACAGTCCAGCCCAACCGGCAGGAGCATTGCGCATGAGAGCCCGGAGCAGCGAAGCGTCGTCGAGCACGGAAGAGGCACGAGCGTTACAGATCGTGCGACCGCGCAAGCGGACGATGATCGCGGGTGGCGTGGCGTGTCTACTCTTCGTCGCCGCGCTGATCGCCCTGGGGTGGTTCGGGAGCGTCGTCCTGCTGCCAGGCAATGTGCTGGTGGAACTGCACTGGCTCGAGGTTTTTCTGCTTGCCGTACTCAGCGCTGACGTGGCCCTGCGAACGTTTCGGCTGCGCAACGGTCCCATCATCGGTCTACATCTGGGACGAGCCCGTGTGCGCCCGATCAAACGGCGACTGATCATCGGTCGAGATCGCGCCACCGCCGACATCGTGTTTACAGAGACCGGCGTGTCCGCACGGCACGTGCAGGTTCGAGCGGCAGGAGCGTGGGTCGAGGTGTGCGACCTGGGGTCGAGAAACGGAACATGGGTCGAAGGGGCCGACCTGCGCGATATCGGCGACGCCAGGTTGCAGGCGGGGGACCGATTCCGTCTCGGCATGGCCGGCCCTACGGTGGAGGTCCGGCACCTGAGGGGCGGCGGCCTGCCGACCCATCTGTGGAGCCTCTGTTGTTTGCTGCTACTCGGCGCCGGCCTCTATCTGGGCTGGCAGGCGAACGGCGTCGTACTGCCGCCTAACGGCATCCAGGTTGGAGATGTGAACGTGAACTTCAGCGTCTTCCGTGACGCATGGCCAGTTCTTACTCTCGGCGGCATCGTCGCCGCCGTCCTACTGGCCTGGAATCTGGCGGTGGCTCGGGCGGGAGCAACGGCGGCCCAGCATGCGCTGGCGCGTGGAATTCAGATCCTGGTGGTCAGCGGCGTTGTCCTTTTGTATCCGCTGATGAGTGCCCAGGGTGCGCACTATGGTCGGATGGCCCGGTCGGCCCATGACGCCATCGGCGCCGAGAATTGGCGAGCGCTACTGGCTGCCGAGCGGCAGGGCGCGGCCCCTTGCGCACAGCCTCTGAAGGCAGTGCCGGCCGGAGACGCCGGCGACCTCAATGGCGAAACTGCTGTTGCCGGGGTGGGCGTACAGCAGGTCCGGCGTTACTGCACGGGTCGTCGGCACCTCCGGCTTGCGACGAATCTGGCGGCACAGCCAGGAGCTAGCTTGCTGGCCGTTTCCTACTTCCGGCAGGCCATTCTGATGGTCGCCGCTCTCGTTCTGATCTTCATCGCACCTCTGCGTTGGCCGGCCCTCCGAGCGCGCGTGGGCGCGACGATCGAATTGCTTCCAGCACCGGTGTCGCGACGGCTGTTCTTGCGGCTGATGGGCGGCGGGAAGCCCGCCCGAGCGCTTGCAGAGCTACTGCACTGGGACATGCTCATAGGTCTTTTGGCCGCGCTCCTGATCGCGTTCACCCTCCTGTCGCCTTTCGGCGTCACGCTGGGGCGTGGGGAGCGCCTGTTCCTGAGCATTCCCGGCCTGGGAACGTTGCAGACCATCGAGATCGTCAAACCGTTGTTCGTGATCTTCGTCGCCGGCTACTTCGGGCGGCGCGGTCGAAGTCTGCAGGTCGCCACACGGACGCGATATTTGTTGCCTTTCGTCTTCGCCTCGGCGTGTCTCCTCGGCGTGACCGGGGTGCAGGGCGACATGGGCGGCCTTCTGATGCTGTCACTGTTCCTGGTAGCGGGCTTTGTCGCGTGCGGGGGGCCACTGCGGGTGTTGGTCGTGCTTCCGACTCTGGTAGCGCTCGGCTTCGGTGCGGCCGCGTACGTCGGACGGCTCGGAATTGTCAGTACGCGCATGGCGATCTGGCTATCGCCCACCACGCATCCGCGCGGCGATCAGATCGTTCAAGCGAGGCAGCTCCTGCTCTCGAGCGGCCTGTTCGGGCATCCGCCGGCAGACGCGCTGGCATGGCACATTCCTGATATCCATGGTGACCTGGCGATAGCGGCTGCGGCCGAGCGATTCGGTCTGGTCGGGTTTTCCTCCGTCCTTCTCGTTGCCTTCACACTCGTGGCGGGCCTCTTGATGCTGGCCCGAGTTGTCGAGGGAACTCGTTCCCTTCTGTTTGCAGCCAGCGCGGCGTTGCTATTGGTCCAAATCACG
Source organism: Acidobacteriota bacterium (assembly GCA_029263335.1). Classification (GTDB taxonomy): domain Bacteria; phylum Acidobacteriota; class UBA890; order UBA890; family WLXD01; genus WLXD01. The sequence goes on from JAJCXS010000187.1 coordinate 2,815, forward strand.
ACACAGACGGGTGGCCTTCTCGGACTGATGCCCTTCACGGGGGCACCGTTCCCTTGGATCAGTCATGGCCTGACCGGCACGCTGGCCTTCACCGTCTTGGTAGCACTGTGTTGCATTCTGGCTTCTGAGCGTGGCAGCCGGGCTACCGCGCCGGCCGCCCCGGTCGGTTGCACAGCCCGAGCGGCACGCCCGGTCGTGCTGCGCGGGGTCGCTGTGGGCGCGCTCATTTCTCTCGTCGCCATGGCCGCCCTATGGACCTGGTGGCTTCCCAACGAAGCTCGTCTGGGCGATAACGGAGCGACATATCGCTGGATCGACGTGGCTCGCCAGGAGCAGATCGCCGATCTCGAGACACGCGGTCTGTTCCGCCCGGTGGAGGGCAGCAGCCTGGTCGAGGTGGATCTCGATAGCGTCGAGAGGATTCGCCGCAACGGGTCGGCTCTTCTACCGTCGGTACACGAACTGGTTGGGCTGGCCGATGGACTTCGCAATCGCGAGTCGGGGATTGAGGCGCTGCCATGGCTCGTTTCGGCGCCAAATCGCTACGCCGACCGGTCGGCCCCGCGCGGCAGCATTGTCGACCGTGATGGCGTGATCCTGGCGATGACTGATGAGCGCGGCCGGCGGCACTATCCGCTGGGTCCTGCGGCCTTCCACCCGATCGGGAAAGTGGCTGGCGCCACCTCCGGGTTCGGGCTGGAGAATGCTGCAGCGGCCTTCCTGCGCGGGGAGCATAGCCAGCTTGTCGACCGTATCCGAGCGTTCGTGAACGACGTCCACACGGGCCCCGATTTGCGCACGACGCTCGACGCCAAGCTGCAGTTGTTGGCGTTCGATCTCCTGGCGGGACGCTCGGGCGCCGCCGTCGTCATGGACGCCAGGGACGGGGCTCTGCTCGCCCTGGCATCGGCTCCGGCTCCTGCCCTGTCTGGGCCGAGCCGTCCCTCCTGGTCTGATGTCGCGCGGGCGCCGGATCTGCCCTTGCGCAATCGGGCGCTCGACTCGATTGATGGCTATAGCCCCCCCGGTTCGGCGTTCAAACCGGTGGTGGCCGCCGCCGCGCTCTCGATGTTGGACGGCTTCGACCCGAAGGACACGGTGTTCTGCCCGGGCAGCGACGCCGACCTGCGGGTCCGGTGTCCGGGACAGCACGCGCATGGGGCCGTCGACCTGGAGCGAGCCCTGGCCGTCTCCTGCAATGTCTACTTCGGACGGCTCGCAGTCCGCCTGGGCGTCGACAAGCTGCAGGCCGTGGCCCGATCACTCGGATTTGATCCCATCGCTTCGCCCAGCGTTGCCGGCGGCGACCAGATCGATCCGTTGACGGTCACACCATCAAGCGTCGCCCCTGCAGGCAGCTTCGTCGCGACAGATTCCGCTGTGGCACGGCTTGGCTTCGGCCAGGGGCCGGTGAGCGTGACGCCGCTGCAAATGGCGCAGGTAGCTGGCGTCTTCGCGACCGGGGGGCAGCTGTTGCAGCCTCACCTGGTTCGCGGGGTGGAGTTGGCACGTCTGAACGAGTCCGGTCTGCGCGAGGTCGTCTGGAAGCAGCAGGCGACGCCTCCCGCCCCGGAACCCGTGATGCGCGCCGAGGTCGCCGGCCTCGTGGGGGCGATGTTGGGCAACGTGTTCGAACCGGGCGGAACCGCTAGCAAGCTGCCCGGCCTGTGGCTCGGGCCTGACGGATGGTCGCTGGCAGAGACATCGCCGGCCCCAGGATGGATCAGTATCCCCGTCGCGGGAAAGACTGGCTCTGCCTGGCAGACGAGCGATGACCCCGCGTCCGACGCCTGGATCTTTGCCTGGGCTCCGGCCTCGCAGCCACAGGTCATCGTGGCCGTCTTCCTGGAGAACGCGGGCTCCGGGGGACGAGTCGCCGGGCCCGTGGCCATGGAACTGTTGCGAGCGAGTCTTGGAGGACAGCACTGGGGGGAGGGTGGCGATCCAGCAGGGGCGCAACGGCGACCCCACGTATCTCCGCGGACGACCCTGGCGGGGCCGCCGGC
>JAJCXS010000188.1 GCA_029263335.1 Acidobacteriota bacterium
TGAGATTCGCAACAGCATTCGCAGGCTTCGCTTCGAGCACGCCGAAATGACGCAACAGCAGCTCGCCGAGCGCGTCGGCTGCTCACGCCAGACGATCGTCCTGCTCGAGCAGGGTCGTTACGCGCCGTCGCTGGCACTTGCGCTGCGGATTGCCAGGGTCTTCGGTCAGACTGTCGACGAGATCTTCGAGCTGCGGTGCTAGCGGGATTGGGAGGACCGTTCTTCTCAGGGCTTGACTGGTTTGCATTGCAGACTAATACTAATCGCAGACTAGTACTCGACGCAGACCAACGCGCAGGTGTTGCTTCACCTGCGAAGGAGCCCGCAAATGTCTACTCCCGATGCAGCCCTGACCGATCTCGAGCGGCGCGCTTGGCGTTACGACGCCCAAGACGGCATCGCCGAGGTACTGGCGGGCTTTCTGTTTCTGATCGTCGCCCGAGCCGTCGTCGACCCGCGCCTGACGTGGATGTTGGCGCTGTCGATCTTCCCGTTACATTTCGCCCGCAAGATTCTCAAAGAGCGCTATTCCTACCCGCGCGTCGGCTACGTCAAGCTGCGAAGCGAGGAAGGCGCTGAACTCGGCCGCGGCATGCTTACCTATGTACTGGGTCTGCTGGCGATCTTCATCGTCGGCATCTGGTTGTTGGGTGACATCACGAACCCTGCTCAGTGGAAACGTTGGCTCCCGATCCTGGCGGGCGGCTACTCTGCCGGCGGGTTCATCTACCTGGCGCAGAAGGCCGGGCTCGTGCGGCACTGGGTCCTTGCCGCTGTTTCCGTTGGCTGGGGGGTGGCCTGCGCGGGGTGGTTGAATCCTCCCGGCATTCTGGGCATGCAACGCTGGGCCGTCGGTCTCGGCATGGTCTGCCTGGTGGTGGGGACCGTCACCTTCTTCAGTTTCCTGCGCACGCATCCTGTGCGCGCGGCCGGGGAGCCCAATGAGCCTGCCTGACCCTGACGACCTGCGCCGTCTCGCCGGGCTCGACAAGGTCATCCACGAGCCCGGGCGGCTTGCTATCGTGTCGTACCTCGCGGTGGTCGAAGAGGCCGACTTCCTGTTCCTGCTCGACCAGACTGGTCTGACACGGGGCAACATGTCATCGCACATCGCCAAGCTGGAGAAAGCCGGCTATCTGGAGGTCGACAAGACGTTCGTCGAGCGCGTTCCACGCACCACCTATCGCCTGACCGCATCGGGCCGCGAGGCCTTCGACAGTTACCGGGCCAATCTGCTGGGCTCCCTCAGCCCCGGCGGTTAGGGAGCGTGTCGCGCTGAGTGCGCTCACGTCGCTGGTACGAATCCATCACCGCATGTATTCTGGACAATTGGGTCCGAATTAATGCGAGGCGAGGATGCACGAGTATTCGATCGTCAGCGCGCTACTCGACCGCGTTGATGATGCCGTGCGCCAGCATGGCGCCACGGCAGTACACAGGATTCGCGTCCAGATCGGCGAACTCTCGGGTATCGAGACCGAGCTGCTGCGAGAAGCCTTCGCCGTGGTCCGTGCCCGCACGGCGAGCGCAGAAGCCGAACTCGAGATCACCGCGATTGCGGCGCAGTGGCGTTGCTGTGCCTGCGATCAGATCGTCGATCGAGGCCATCGCCTGAGCTGTCCGGAATGCCGGACCCCCGCGCGCCTGGCTGCGGGCGGCGAGATCTTGCTCGAGCGAGTCGAGATGGAGGTTCCCTGATGTGTGAGACGTGCGGCTGTGGCGACTCCGACGTTGTTTCGGTCGAGATTCAGGAATCCATCCTGGCCACGAATGATCACCAGGCCGCGCACAATCGCGAGCATTTTGTCCGCGATGGGATTCTGGCGATCAATCTCATGGGCTCGCCCGGTTCAGGCAAGACGGCGCTGTTGGAGGCGACCGCCGCGGCGCTCGGCGGCGACCGCCGGTTAACCGCCCTCAGCGGAGATCTGGCCACCGACCACGACGCGGATCGACTTCGTGCCGCCGGTATCCCGTCGTTGTCGATCACCACCGGCTCTGCCTGCCATCTCGACGCCAAGATGGTCCACAAAGCCCTGCACCATACTCCCTGGGACGAGAGCGATACGCTTTTTATCGAAAACGTCGGCAACCTCGTCTGCCCGGCGGTCTATGACCTGGGGCAACAGGCGAACGTGGTCGCTCTCGCGGTGACCGAAGGCGAAGACAAACCGCTCAAGTATCCGGTGATGTTTCGCAAGGCCGATCTGGTGCTCCTCACCAAGGTCGATCTGTTGCCGCACTTGCCGGGGATCAGCATCGAGCGCATCGCGGCGGCGCTTGCCGAGACGATGCCGCGGGCCGCGATGATCCCGGTGTCTGCCGTCACGGGAGAGGGCATCGGCTCATGGATCGAATGGCTCGAGGCCGAACGCCTGGGTCCCGGGAGCCACGACGCTGTGGGTCTGCCGGACTCCATGACAGACGAGATGAAGGTGTAGCCGGAGGTAGTTTGTAGTGTCCGACGATCTGGTCGTGCTCGCGTTGACCGCAGCGACCATCGGCGTTGTGCACACTCTGTTGGGTCCGGATCACTACGTACCTTTCCTCGTGCTGGCCCGCGCGCGCGGCTGGGGACTCCGGCGCACTCTCGGTGTGACCGCGCTGTGCGGCGTGGGCCATGTCTCGGGATCCGTGTTGCTGGGCGTGGCGGGCATCTCCCTGGGGTGGGCGGCAACTTCTGTGGCGTGGTTCGAGAGCGCGCGCGGCGAGGCGGCGGGCTGGCTTCTCCTCGGCTTTGGTGTTGCCTACACGGCGTGGGGCCTGCGCCAGGCCGTGCGAGGTCGGCCCCACAGCCACTGGCATGCGCATGGCGACGGCGAGGTCCACGCTCACGCGCACACTCATCACGGTGAGCACGCTCACGTGCACGCCGACAAGTCCGTGTCCCCAACTGCGTGGGCCCTCTTTGTTGTCTTCGTGCTGGGGCCTTGCGAGCCTCTGGTTCCTCTGTTGATGATCCCGGCCTCCAGGTCGAGCTGGTGGGGCGTGGCCACGGTGACCGCGGTTTTCGCGGCAGCCACCTTGACTACGATGTTGGCGGCGACCTGGCTTGGGACCATTGGGTTCGAGGCCCTCGGGCTTGGGCGGATCGGCCGCTACGGGCATGCCCTGGCCGGCCTGGCACTGGTTGCCTGTGGGGTGACTCTGAGGCTGGGCTTCTAGAACGGGCTGCTAGCAGATCCGCGGCAGTTGTTCGCCGCTCAGCATGTCCACCACGCGCAGCCCGCCGATGCGACTGCGTAGGAAGACCTTGCCCGGGTGTTCCTCGACCACCTCGCCGACGATCGCAGCACGGGCGCCGAGCGGATGGCCGCGCATCGTTTGCAGCAGTTCGTCCGCCGCTTCGCGCGCCACGATGGCAATGCATTTGCCCTCGTTGGCCACATACAGCGGGTCGAAGCCAAGGATCTCGCAGGCGCCGCGAACCTCCTCGTCGATCGGGATCGGCTCCTCGTCGAGCCTTATGCCGACGCCAGCCTGAGCGGCGATTTCGTTGAGGGTACTGGCGACACCACCACGCGTGGGGTCGCGCAGGACATGGACATCGCGTCCACGGCGCTCGAGGAGGGCCGCCGTCAGAGTGTGCAAGGCTGCGGAGTCGGTCTCCAGTCGTGTTTCGAACTCGAGACCCTCGCGCACCGACATGATGGTGATGCCATGCACCGCGATCGCTCCGCTGAGGAGGACCACGTCCCCTGGGCGTGCGCGGTGGGGCGAGATCTCGACGTCATCGCCAATGACGCCGATCCCGGTCGTGTTGATGTAGATGCCATCACCCTTGCCACGATCGACGACCTTGGTGTCGCCGGTGACCACGGCAACACCGGCGCCATGGGCCGCATCGCTCATGGATCGCACGATGCGCCAGAGGTCTTCCATCGGCAGGCCTTCCTCGATGATGAAGCCTGCGGACAGGGCGATGGGTCGCGCGCCGCACATGGCGACGTCGTTGACCGTCCCGTGAACTGCGAGAGAACCGATGTCACCGCCAGGGAAGAAGAGCGGGTGTACGACGTACGAGTCGGTAGAAAGCGCCAGGCGGTTGGCCCCGATGTCGAGGATTGCGCCGTCGTGCAGTTGCGCCAGCACCGGGTTATCGAAGGCCGCGACGAACATCTCCTCGATCAGCATCTGGCTGAGCCGACCGCCGCCGCCGTGTGCCAGCTGCACCGTGGGGTAGTCGCTGATCGGGATCGGGCAGGCCATGCCCCCGCTGAGGTCGGGATCCGTGTCGTTGGCCATCAGCTGCGCCCGTATTGGTAGTAGGCCGCGCACGCTCCCTCCGAGGACACCATGGGCGCCCCGAGTGGTTTCTCCGGCGTGCAGCGAGTACCGAATGCGGGGCAGGCGCTCGGCCTTTCGATGCCCTGCATGATCAACCCTGCGATGCACTCCTCGGATTCGGTTGCTTCGATATCGGCGACGTCGAAGCGCAGACTGGCGTCGAACGCCGTGAAACTCTCGCGCAGACGGTAGCCGCTGCCCGGAATGACTCCGATACCGCGCCACTCGCGATCGGCGGTTTCGAAGACCTCGGTCATGAGTTGCTGGGCCGCAGTGTTGCCCTCGCGTGTGACCGAGCGTGAGTACTGGTTCTCGACACCGTGACGCCCTTCCTCCAGCGCAGCTATGGCCATGTAGGTTCCCTGAATCAGGTCCAGCGGCTCGAACCCCGTCACGATGACAGGAATGCGATGACGATCGGCGATCGGCTCATACTGCCAGTAGCCCATAACGGTGCACACGTGCCCGGCCGCGAGGAATCCCTGCACCCGGTGGTCGGGGCTCCCGAGAATCGCTTCCATGGCGGGCGGTACCAGGACGTGCGAACAGAGAACCGAGAAATTCTCGACGCCGGCGCGCTCGGCCCTCCAGACGGCCATGGCGTTTGCCGGCGCGGTGGTCTCGAAGCCCACTGCGAAAAACACCACCTGCCTGCCGGGGTTGGCGTGCGCGATCTTCACGGCGTCTAACGGCGAGTAGACGATGCGCACATCGCCACCTTCTGATTTCACCTTGAGCAGGTCGGCGTTGGATCCCGGGACGCGCAGCATGTCGCCGAACGACGTGAAGATGACTTCGGGCCGCCGGGCGATGGCGATCGCCTGATCGATGAGGCGCATCGGTGTGACGCAAACCGGGCAGCCCGGCCCATGCACGAGCGTGATCTCTTCCGGCAGCATGCGGTCGATGCCAGCCTTGATGAGCGTGTGGGTCTGGCCGCCGCAGATTTCCATGATGACCCACGGCTTCGTCACGGTGCGGCGAATGGCACCGAGCAAGCGCCCGGCATCTTCGCCGCCGCGATACTCGTCGACGTACCTCATCTCATGCCTCGGGCTGGGGAACGTCGAGTTCTTCTAGTTCCCCCATCTGTCGTAACAGTTCGAAGACCTTGCCGGCCTCCTCCTCGTCGATCTTGCTGATGGCGAAACCCACGTGAACGATGACGTATTCGCCGACCTGCACGTCGGAGGTATACGCGAGGCAGACTTCCTTGACGACGCCGCCGAAACTCACCCTGCCCATGCTCATGCCGAGCACGTCGGTGCTGACTTCGACAACTTGACCCGGTACACCCAGACACATCTACTGCGCCTCCTGCGATTCGCCGGCACGAAGTTGCGCGGCCGCGACCGCGAGCTGCCCGAGGCTGAGGCCACCATCGTTGGCAGGAACTTGCCGATGCTGCAGGACCTCGAATCCGTGCTCGCGAAGCAAACCCGACGTACGTCCGGCGAGTAGCTGGTTCTGAAAACAGCCGCCGCTCAAGACCACCCGGCTCTCGCCGACTAGCACTGCCAGTTCCGCGATCGCGCGTGCCAGAGCATTGTGGAACTTCGCGGCCATGATTTCCACGGTAACGCCCTGGCCAAGATCCGCGACGATGGCTTCGAGCATCGGCCGCCAGTCGATCACCTCGTGGCGAGCGCTCTCGCGGGGCGCCTGTCGTGGCAGCGGGTAGGCCTCGTCGCACGCGCCATCGGCGACGAACTCGAGAGCCATTGCTGCCTGCCCCTCGAACGAAACCCGATCGCGCAAACCGATCAGCGCCGCCACTCCGTCGAACAGTCGCCCCGCGCTGGTCGTCCACGGCGAGCGCAGCCCTTCGGTCAGCATGCGATCGAGGACTCGGCGCTCGCTCTCTCGAAGAGCCGCAATCGGGGCCAGGTCGAGGCGCTCGAGCGCCTCGGAACCCAACAGGTCCCAAAGCATGGCCGCAGCGACCACCGACGGGCGTTTGATCGCAGCATCTCCACCTGGGAGGCGGAAGCGCCGCAGGCTGGCCGCCCTGCTGAAGTCGCCTGCGTCACCGAGCAAGAACTCGCCACCCCAGATGTCGCCGTCCGTGCCGAGCCCGGTACCGTCCCAGACAACGCCGAGGGCGCGCTCGTCGCACTGATGCTCGACCAGGCAGGCGGCCAGGTGGGCGTGGTGATGCTGTACTTCGATGAGTCGAATGCCCGCAAACGGCGAAGTCGCGGTGCCGTTGGCCGCCACAGCCCAGCGAGTGCTGGCGTAGTCGGGGTGCAGGTCGTGTGCGATCGCCGTCGGGACGGTTTCGTAGAGGCGCACAAAGTCGCCGATGACCGAGCGGAACGCGTCGAGTGCCTGCGGGGTCTCCAGATCGCCGATGTGTTGGCTCACGAACGCGGAGTTGCGCACGTTCAGCGCCACGGTGTTCTTCAGATGCCCGCCAACGGCCAGAATCGAAGGCGCCCCGCGACGCATGACGATCGGCAGCGGTGCCATCCCGCGCGCGCGCCGTAGTGGCTGTATCGAGCCGCTGGTAACGCGCACGACGGAGTCGTCGACGTGGCGGCAAATGGGCCGGTCGTGCATCACGAATCGATCGGCGATGGCACCGAGCCGCTCGAGCGCCTCGTCGTTGTCGATGCAGACCGGTTCGTCGGTGAGGTTGCCGCTGGTGGCTACCATCGGAGAGTCGACCGCTGCCATCAACAAGTGATGCAACGGCGTGTACGGAAGCATGATCCCGAGTCGTGGGTTGCCCGGCGCCACACCCGTGGCAATAGCCGAGGTCGGCCGGCGGCGCAGGAGCACGATCGGCGCCGCCGGCGAGGCCAAGAGGTCGCCCTCCGCCGCGCTGACCTCGCAGAATTCTCGGGCCTGGTCGAGACTTGCCACCATGAGTGCCAGCGGTTTGGCTGGACGTGCCTTGCGCGCGCGAAGTTCTTCGACCGCAACCGAGTTGCTGGCATCCACCATCAGGTGAAAGCCGCCGAGGCCCTTGGCCGCGAGAACCTCGCCGCGGCGCAGGACGGCGGTCGCGGCGGCAATCACGGCAGCGTCCACGGCCAGCTGCACGCCGTCGGCGGTGAGCAGCCGCAGGCGTGGTCCGCATGTCGGGCACGCGTTCGGCTGCGCATGAAAGCGACGGTCCGAGGGGTCTCGATACTCCTGTTCGCACTCGGCGCACATCACGAACCGGTTCATCGTGGTGTGGGGGCGGTCGTAGGGCAGCTCCTGGATGATGCTGAATCGGGGACCGCAGTCGGTGCAGTTGGTGAATGGGTAGTGATAACGGCGGTTGGCTGGGTCGAGAATCTCTGCCAGACAGTTCCGGCAGGTCGCCGCATCGGGCGGAACCGCAGCGCTCTTGGTGCCCGCGTTGTCGCTGGCTTCGATCATGAGCGTTCGCCGTCCGACAGGTTCGAGGTGCTCGGACTCCAGCGAGTGGATGACGGCCAGCGGAGGTCGCTGCAGCGGCAGCTGACGTAACAACGTGTCGAGGCTGTCGGCGGCTCCCTCGACATCGATGAGTACACCCTGGCTGTCGTTGCGCACGGTCCCGGTGAGGGCGAGCTCCTTCGCCAGTCGGTAGGCGTACGGACGAAACCCGACACCCTGCACCGCCCCGCGAATTCGGACTCTCACGCGGCCAGTGACCATGCAGCGAGTTTCCTTATATAAGCCGACAACCATGTCGAGATATCTATATTACGTGCTAGGCTCGCGGTTAGGAATCGTGCTCCTCGCAGCCTCCAGGCGCCTCCCGCGGATCGGACCGGACGGAGCATCCCAAGGAGAAGGTGTAGCTACACGACATCAGCAAGACAGGGCGAACGTAGGCGTCGCCGGGGAGTGGAAGCATGGCCAAGCCCGATGCCTCGATATGGCGGTTGATGGAGTCCAAGGGGTACTCACGCCGCGAGTTCATCGACTTCTGTCGCTTCGCCGCGATCACGGCGGGGGTCGGCGTCGCCGGTCTGCCTCGTGTGGTGGAAGCGTTCCAGAGCCGACCGCGCCCGCCGGTGGTGTGGCTCCACTTCCAGGAATGCACCTGCTGCAGCGAGTCGTTTATCCGCTCTTCCCACCCGATCGTTGCTGACGTTCTCTTCGATTACCTCTCGCTCGACTACACCGAGACGCTGCAGGCCGCTGCCGGCCATCAGGCCGAGGCCGCCCTGCACGACACCATGCGGAACCACCCCGGCGAGTACATCCTACTGGTGGAAGGGTCCGTCCCGGTGGGTAGTGACGGGGTCTATTGCACGATCGGCGGACGCACGGCCCAGAGCATTCTCACCGAGGCCGCGGGCGATGCCGCCGCCGTTATCGCCTGGGGAAGCTGCGCTTCCAATGGGTGCGTACAGAACGCCAGCCCCAACCCCACAGGGGCAACGCCGATTCACGAACTGATCAACCGACCGGTGATCAACGTGCCCGGTTGCCCGCCGATTGCCGACGTGATGACCGCCGTGGTGACCCATCTGCTGGTCATGGAGCGAATGCCCGAGCTCGACAGCAAGGGTCGCCCGCGCGAGTTCTACGGCAAGCGCGTGCACGACACCTGTTACCGGCGCCCCTTCTACGACGCCGGCCTGTTCGTCGAGTCGTGGGATGACGAGGGCGCGCGCGAGGGCTACTGCCTGTACAAGATGGGCTGCCGCGGGCCGGTTACCTACAACGCCTGCTCGGTGACGCGGTGGAACGAGGGCACCAGCTATCCGATCCAGTCGGGTCATGGCTGCATCGGTTGTAGCGAGGACGACTTCTGGGACAACGGTCCGTTCTATCGCCATCTGCCCGATGTCCCGGGGTTCGGCATCGAGTCGACGGCCGACAAGGTCGGCGCAGCCGCGGCTGTGGCGGCCGGCGCCGGGCTGGCCCTGCACGCGATCGTTACCAACGTTCGCAAACAGAGCGATATCCGAGAACGGATCGCCGGGTCGGTTCAGGAAACGGAACTTGACGAGGGAGGTAACGACTGATGGCCCGTATCGTCGTTGACCCGATTACACGTATCGAAGGCCATCTGCGCGTTGAGGCCACCGTCGAGAACGGCGTCGTCACCGACGCCTACAGTTCGGGAACCATGGTGCGCGGCATCGAGAAGATCCTCAAAGGCCGCGATCCGCGCGATGCCTGGGCGTTTACAGAGCGCGTCTGCGGTGTGTGCACCACCGTGCACGCTTTGGCGAGCGTGCGTTCGGTGGAGGACGCGCTTGATATCACCGTGCCCCCCAATGCCGAGCTCATTCGTAACCTGATGTTCTGCAGCCAGTTCGTGCAGGACCATGTGGTCCACTTCTACCATCTGCACGCGCTCGATTGGGTGGATGTCGTCAGTGCGCTGAGCGCTGATCCGGCGGAAACCTCCAAGCTCGCGCGCTCCATATCGAATTGGCCCAAGACCTCGCCAGGCTACTTTGCCGACCTGGCGCAGCGACTCACGACGTTCGTCGAGAGCGGGCAACTCGGTATCTTCGCCAACGGGTACTGGGGCCATGCGGAGTACAAGCTGCCGCCAGAGGTCAACCTGATGGCGGTTGCCCACTACCTCGAAGCGCTGGAGTGGCAAAAGGAGATCGTGAAGATCCACGCCATCTTCGGCGGCAAGAACCCTCACCCCAACTACCTGGTCGGCGGTGTTCCTTGCTCGATCAATCTCGACGCGGTGAACGCGATCAACAATGAGCGACTCAACCATGTCGCCAGCCTGATCAAGCAGGCCATCGACATCGTCGAGCAGCTCTACATTCCCGACCTGATGGCGATCGCCTCCTTCTATCCCGACTGGTTTGCTCACGGCGGCGGACTGACGAACTACCTCTCGTACGGCGACCTGCCCACGCAGGGGTACGGCTACCCCGATTCGTTCAAGTTCCCGCGCGGCGCGATTCTGGACCGCGACCTCTCGGAGGTGCACGAGGTCAATGGTGCCGATACCGAGGAGATCAAGGAGTACATCGCGCACTCCTGGTACGAGTACGGCGCTGGAGACGAGCAGGGGTTGCACCCGTGGGACGGCGAGACCGAACTGAACTACACGGGTCCGGAGCCGCCGTACGATCAGCTCGACGTCGACAGCAAGTACTCGTGGATCAAGACGCCACGCTGGCGCGGGCACGCGATGGAGGTCGGGCCGCTCTCCCGATTGCTGGTGGCGCACGCCAGCGGCGTAACCGATGTCAGCGAGGTCATCACGGAGGCGCTGGAGAGGCTTGGCGCACCGATCGGTGCCCTCTTCTCGACTCTCGGGCGAACGGCGGCTCGCGGGCTGGAGACACGGTTGGTCGTGCACTGGATGCAGGGCTTCTACGACGACCTCGTCGCCAACATCAAGTCGGGAACCACCAGCACCTTCACCCAGGAGCGTTGGGAGCCGGCGACCTGGCCCCAGACGTGCCAAGGCGTGGGGCTTACCGAAGCGCCGCGTGGAGCGCTGGCACACTGGATCAAGATTCGCGATGGTGCGATCGAAAACTATCAACTGGTGGTGCCGAGCACCTGGAACGCTTCGCCACGCGACGCGCAGGGGCAGCGTTCCGCCTATGAGGCCTCGTTGATCGGCACACCGGTGGCTGACGAGGATAGCCCTGTGGAGATCCTCAGAACGGTGCACTCGTTTGATCCATGTATCGCCTGCGCCGTGCATCTCTACGATCCGCATGGCAAACGGATCAGCCAGGTGCAGGTCCAGTAACGACGTGCGAAGGAGGGTAACGACATGATCGAAGCCGCCGCACCGACTTACTTTCGGCTCTACGTGTGGGAGCGCCCGGTGCGGGCGTTCCATTGGGTCAACGCGACCGCCGTGCTGGCACTGGCCGTCACCGGGTTCGTCATTGGCAACCCCTTCCGCTTGGCCTATGCGGCCGAGGCCTACCAGCAGAACTGGTTTGGAACGGTGCGGTTTGTGCACTTCACCGCCGGATGGATCTTTCTCGTGGCCTTCGTCGCGCGCATCTACTGGGGCTTCGTCGGCGACCAGTACGCGCGCTGGCGCCACTACATTCCCCACACCAAGTGGCAGTGGCGTGAGATCGCCCAGGTGTTGCGTGTCGACATCTTCCAGACCGTCCATGCCGGCGAGTTCTCGTCGGGCCACAACGCGCTCGCCGGGCTGACCTACTCGATCAGCTTCCTGGTCTACGGCTTCCAGATCGCTACGGGCTTTGCTCTGTACGCGAGCATGAGCGATGCGTGGTTCCCCGGCTTGTTCGTCTGGGTGGTGCCGTTGTTCGGTGGTGAGGCGAGCGTGCGCTTCTGGCACCACGCCGCGATGTGGTTCTTCATCCTGTTCACGATGATCCACGTCTACCTCGTCTTCTATCACGACTACGTGGAGGGCCGAGGGACCAC
>JAJCXS010000189.1 GCA_029263335.1 Acidobacteriota bacterium
AGACTTCTACCTGGTCTCGCTGTACAAGACCTTCGGGCCGCATATCGGCCTGATGTTCGGGCGACGTGAGCACCTGGCGAACCTGCATTCGCAGAACCATTTCTTCATCGGTCCGGAGGCCGGACCCTACCGTTTCGAGCCTGGTAACCCGAACCACGAACTGACCTCTGCGCTGCCGGCAATCCCTGCATACCTGAGTGAATTGGCAGGGGTGAGCGGTGCTGTGGAGCCGTCACTGGACTCCGCGTTCGCCCTGATCGCGGATCACGAGAATCGCGTTGCTCAGCCGCTACTGGATTACCTCGCCGCCGAGCCGCGAATCCGCCTGCTGGGAAACGATACCGCTGGCCCGACGCGGGTCCCGACGATCGCGTTCACGGTCGCGGACCAGGACCCCGCGACTGTGACTTCAAGGCTCGAGAGCCACCGCATGGCCGTCCGTTACGGTCACTTCTACGCTTACCGGGCGGCACGGGACCTCGGGCTGCTCGAGCACAATGGCGTCGTGCGCATCAGCCTGGCGCACTACAACACGAGCGCTGAGGTGGCGCGTTTCATCGAGGCTCTCGATGAGGTGATCGGATGACGAAGGACAGGCGATAGCTGGACTTGTGGCTTTTAACTACAATGTGGTAATAAATACGCTCCCCACGGACGGAGCGTTTCTGTATGAGTCATCTTGGTGAGTTCGAACAGGTCATCCTGTTCTCGATCGTGCAATTGGACAGCGAGGCGTGCGGTGTGTCGATTCGCGACACCATCCGTGAGCGCACCGGTCGCGCGGCTTCGTCGGGGTCCATCTATACGACTCTGGGCAGAATGGAAGAGCGCGACCTGGTGACGTCGACGGACTCGGCGCCGGGCTCCGGGGGGCGGGGACGACCGCGCAAGTACTACCGCGTGACTCCGAAGGGCGCACGGGCGCTGATGGCGGCCTACACGATGATCCGCGCGATGGCGGGCGATGTGATCCCCGAGCTAACAAAGTTGGCGGAGAGCTAGATGAGGGTGGTGAGACCGCGCCTGCTGAGACGGATTGCCGGTTGGCTCGTGCGCGGGCCGCATGCGCGGCACGTGATCCGCGATTTGGACGAATTCTTCGCCCGCGACCTCGAGCGTGGAGTGTCGGTGTGGACTGTGCGGCGCCGATATATCCAGAACATGCTGGCCTCGGCGGCCAGCACCGCAGGTTTCGGGAAGCGGCTTCGCCGCGGGTTCGGGTTCTCGTGGCTGGACTTCGTCGTTGGCGCCCGCATGCTCGTCAGGTATCCGGCGCTCACGTTGATCGGTGGGTTGGGTATCGCGGTCGCGATTGCCGTCGGCGTCGTCTCGTTCACGTTCCTGTACTCGACGCTCTATCCGACCATTCCGCTCGAGGAAGGCGATCGATTGGTCGGGCTCGAGAACTGGGATGTGGAGGTGAACAACGAAGCCCGGCAGGCTTTTCACGATTACGTCGAATGGCGCGACAGCATGACCACGGTGAGCGAGTTCGCCGCGTTTCGCCCGGTCGGCGCAGATCTTGTCGGCGGGAGGTCGACGGAGAGGATTCGCATCGCCCAGATGACCCCGTCGGGGTTCCGCATGGCTCGCGTGGCACCGATTCGCGGACGCTTCCTCGTCGACCAGGACGCCGCTGAGGGGGCACCTCCTGTATTGGTGATCGGGCACGCGGTCTGGCAGTCGCAATTCGCCGGCGATCTGGACGTCGTCGGTCGGGAGATTCGAGTTGGCCGCACGCCGCACACCATCGTCGGCGTGATGCCGGAAGGGTACGGCTTCCCGTTCGCGGAGAGTTACTGGGCGCCCCTACGTATCGACCTGGATGCGGCGCCGCGGGGCGAGGGGCCGGCCGTCTACATCTTCGGGCGACTGGCGCCGGGCGCGACGCCCGCCGACGCCCAGGCCGAGCTCGCCGCGCTGGGAGAGCGCGCCGCGCTCGCGTATCCCGAAACTCACGAGAAGCTGCGTCCTCGGGTGCATCCCTACACCTATCCACTGATGGACATTCAGGGCATCGGCTTCACCGAGGTCGGCGCCTTCCAGATGATCGTTGCTCTCATACTGATCGTGGTCGCCGTGAATGTGGCGGTGTTGATGTATGCGCGGACCGCGACGCGGGCGGGCGAATTGGCCGTTCGCAGCGCCCTCGGGGCCAGCCGTCGTCGACTGGTCACTCAGCTGGTCACCGAATCGCTGGTATTGACCCTGGCGGCGGGCGCCGTGGGTGTTGGTCTGGCGCAAGTGTTTGTCCGGCAACTGAACCGTCTCATGGAGATGGATCTGGGCGTCAGTCCGCCATTCTGGAGCAACAACAGCATTCCGCTGGCCGCTTGGCTGTACACAGCGGCGATGATCGTCCTGACGACCCTTCTGATCGGCGCGCTGCCTACGATCCGCGCTACCGGTCGCGGCCTTCGCGCGGGGCTCGGTCAACTGGGCGGTACCACGAGCATGCAGTTCGGCCGCATGTGGACGGTCCTGATCGTGGCGCAGGTCGCGATTACGGTCTCGGGGTTGCCGGCGGCCATGTCGATGGGCTGGACCGTGGCCGGGTCGGTGGCCGCGGAATCGGCCTTCGCGGCGAATGAGCTGACGTCGACCCGCGTATCGATGCAAATGGACTTCCCTCCACGCCCCGCGGCGGAGGCGCGCGCGACGTACGACGGCCCCTATCGGGATCTCATCGCCAACCTGATCGAGCAGCTGCAGGCCGAGCCGGATGTTACGCAGGTGACCCTGGCATCGCGTTTCCCCGGGCACGAGTCGACGCGCTCGTTCGAAATGGAGGCGGCCACTGCGGACACCGACGACACGCAACGTTTCGAGGCCCGGTCCAACGAGGTCGGACTCGATTTCTTCGCGGCGTTCGACGCCCCCGTGCTCGAAGGGCGCGAGTTTGCCGCCAGTGACCTGGCCGAATCCTCGCTCGCGGTGCTCGTTAACGAGACGTTCGCTCAACGCCTCCTGGGTGGCCGCAACCCCGTCGGTCGCCGGTTGCGCTACGTGAGCCGCGATCCGGACGCGGAGGAAGATCAGCCGTGGCATGAGATCGTCGGCACGATCGCCGACCTGCATGTGAATCGAGCCGATCCGGACTGGGTGCGCCCGACGATCTATCATCCGCTCGCCGTTGCGGAGGTCGGCTACCCGGCGCAGTTGATCATGCGGTTGCCGGGCGATGCCATTGCCGCCGGAAGCGGCGAGATCGCTGCCAGGTTCCAGCAGGTTACGGCTTCGGTGGATCCGTCGTTGCGGTTGGTCGGGACGCAGTCCATCGAGCAAGCCGGCCGCCAGGAGCGGTTGGCGGTCAACCTCACGCTGCTCGCAATGGGTCTCGTCGTGGCCAGTGTGCTCTTGCTGTCGGCGGCGGGTGTGTACGCCCTGATGTCATTTACCGTTACCAATCGTCGCCACGAAATCGGTATCCGATCGGCGCTCGGCGGGCGGCCGCAGTTCATCCTGCGCGCCATTTTCGCCCGCGCCCTGCGCCAGCTGGCGATGGGTGTCGGGGTCGGGGTGTTCCTAGCGGTATTGCTCGACGGGATGGCCGGTGGCGCGGTCATCGGCGACAAGAGCCTCACACTCGTGCCGGTGACGGCTGTGGTCCTGCTGATGGTGGGCGCGCTTGCCGCGTTCGGGCCAGCGCGACGCGGACTCCGGGTCCAGCCGACGGACGCGCTGCGCGACGAGTAGGCGGGGCTGGCCGCGGCTGAGGTCGCTCGACAGACAGCGTACAATAGTTGACACGATCCAGAATTCGTGGTCTTCTGCGTTTCATGTCCAAGGATCTCCATCAGCTCCTTCGCCAGCACGGCCTGCAGGTGACGGCGCAACGGCTGGCCATCATTCGTGCGGTAGCGGGGCGTCCCCACGCAACGGCCGACGAGGTGGTTGAAGATGTGCGTGCCGCCATCGGTTCCATCTCCCGCCAGGCGGTGTACGACTCGCTCGGCCTTCTGGCCGACAGGCACCTTGTCCGCCGCATCCAGCCGGCCGGATCTGCGGCCCGCTACGAAGACCGGGTGGGTGACAACCATCATCACCTCATTTGCCGGGGTTGCGGGACTACCTTCGACATCGACTGTGCGGTCGGGGCGGCCCCCTGCCTGACTGCCGACGACGATCACGGCTTCGAGATCTACGAGGCCGAAGTCATCTACTGGGGGCGATGCCCGTCGTGCCGCAAGGCGAGTGCAGAGGCCACGGCCACGGAGCAGGGTTAGCGC
>JAJCXS010000190.1 GCA_029263335.1 Acidobacteriota bacterium
GGCGTGGAGCCCGAGGCGGGGGACGACGCGACCCGTTCCTTCCACAGCGGCACGCTCTGTTCGGTGAGCAACCCGGCGACCATCGCTGACGGCGCGCGCACGAGCTCGCTCGGCAAGCTGACTTTCCCGCTCGTGACCGCACTCGTCGACGACATGGTCACGGTGAGTGACGAAGCGCTGGTGCGCGCGATGCGGTGGATAACGGAGCGCATGAAGATCATGGTCGAGCCGACGGCGGTGCTCGGCGCGGCAGCGCTACTGGAGGGCACGGTGAGGGCGCCAGGTTTACGCGTGGGCGTTGTCCTCAGTGGCGGCAACGTAGACCTACAGCAGTTCGCCAAGTGGTTCGGCGGGTAGGGCAGGGCGCGACCCCCTGGGGGCACGCAGCGGCGGTGATGATTGGCGCCGCGCTCTACGGTGGCATCACCGTCGGTGGCCGTGTGCTCGCTCAGTTGGGCTTTTCGCTGCTCGAGATCGCCATTACCGGTGGCGCTTTCGGTGCACTCCTGTTGGCGCCGCTGCTCGTGTGGCGGCGCGAACTTCGCATCGTGCGACGGGACATCGATATCTTCGCGGCCTTCGGGCTCATGGGCGCCGTGCTGCAGATCGGACAGTTCCTCGGCATCGTGCTCGGTGTGCCGGTCGCTATCGTTGCCTTGCTGCTGTACACGCAGCCGCTGTGGACGGTTGTTCTGGGTCGCTTGTTCCTCGGCGAGCCGATTACCGCTCGCAAACTGGGCGCGCTGGCCCTCGCCGCGGTGGGCATCCTCATCCTGGTCGGGCCCGCGGGCTCGGCGCCCGGGCAGGAGCACTCGGTGCTAGGTCTCGCTGGCGCGCTGGTGGCCGGCGTCATGCTGGCCGTCTGGGTCATCCTGGGTCGCGTCAGTGCGTTGCGCGGCAACCACCCGATTACGACGACGTTCGGGTATCAGCTCAGCACCAGTATCGGGCTTCTGGCACTGTGGCCCGCACTGGCGACGTGGCCCCTGTTTGCAGGAATGTCGAGACTCGATCCCGGAGTGTTCATCGAGAACTGGCAGACGGTGCTGATCTACACGGTTCTGGTAAACGTCGCGCCGGCCATTCTCGTGATGTGGGGGATTGTGGCGCTGGAAGCGTCGACGGCCGGCATGTTGCTCCTGTTCGAGCCTGCGGCGGCCGCCGTCGCGGCCTCGATGATGTTCGGCGAAGCCATCACCGGGCAGATTTGGCTCGGAGGTGTGCTGATTCTCGGGTCGAATGCCGTCTTGTTGGCGAGATGGAGGCCAGCGCTCAACCGGTAGACGGCGACTGCACGAAGCTGCCATTCTCGAGCACGATGTCGCACTCGAAGGGGTCGCCGCGCCAGTCTGATGGCGGTGCCGGACCGGTGATGCCGTCCGAGCCTCGAGAGGTCGCGGAGTACTCTCCCTCGCGGTAGTCGTACTCCCAGGCGAAGCCCCAACGATCCACCGGCGGCGGCGGATTGAGATAGTACGGTGCCAGGTCGGACAGCGTCGCGGCGTAGTCGCCCTGGTCGACGGCGTAGGTGCCGTTGGCAATCGCGAGGGTTCGCATATCCGCGATCGTGCTCCGCTGGCGGCTGCGATCGTACGCGGTGAGGAACTGCGACACGGCAACCATGCCGATGATCATCACCACCGTCAGGATGATCAAGAGCTCGATCAACGAGAAGCCGGCTTCGCGGCGTTCATCGATCGAGGTCACGGAGCTGTCCGGAGCGTGGCGGGCCTCCAGCGACTGGCTCAACGCGTTGAGCGAAGCCACGACATCCTGCATCTCGTCGTTGCCGCGGGTACGACATTCGCTCCCGTATTCGCCGGCGGTGAGCTGGTCGATATGGCGCTTGATTGGCACCGCCGGGCCGATGAAGCGGTGCAGCATCTTCGACGTGAACGCGAGCGCAGCGATGCAGACGAGAGGCAGCATCCAGGCCGATCGCAGAAGCTCAGTTCGGATAGCCAGGTCGATGACCGGCGCGAGCATCTCGGATTGACCACCGGCCTCGGTGAGCACCCGCTGCACGACGTTGGTGACCAGAAAATAGGAGATGAGCTGAATCGCGCCGATGGTGAGGGCGGAGAACACGAAGAACTTGAAGGCGTAGCGGAACTGCAGACGAGGCTGCAGCAGAATGTTCTTCAGTTTTCGTCGATTCGCCATGCTGTTCAGTCTCTGGTGTCACCCAAACGTGTCCATAGACATTGTCCGTCACTTACAGACGGCCACGAAGACGAAACGTCACCTTCTGTAAATTCATGACGCCCTGTTCCGCGACCTCTTGGCGGTCAATCTGTGACGGTGAGATCGGTTTGGGCCGCGTACGGGAGACCTAGGCAGCAGCCTCTTCGGGCGCCGGCGACGGGGTCCCGCGGCGCCCTGCGAGCAGCCCCACGACACCAGGTACGAGCGCTAGGCCGATCGCGATCAGGCCCGAGACGATGTACGTGGGATTGGCACTCGTCACCAGGGGCGTGCCGAGAGCCACCGCGTCGACCACGTAGTGCGCCACGATGCAGGTCACCAGGCCGTAGCGCAAGAACGCCACACCGAAGATGAGCCCACCGATGGTGAGTTCGATGCCGCGGATATAGACCGGGAACACCGGGTAGTTGGAATGTCCAAAGGCCCAGATCGCGGCCGGGATCAGGAGTGCCATCCAGGTGGAGCCGGTGAGTTTCTTGAACAGCGACACACCGAAGAGCCGATAGATGGTCTCCTCGGAGATCGCGGCGACGAGCGAGATAGTCAGCGGCGTGAGAAACGGGAAGGCGTTGTTGAAGATCGACGAGTAGGGACCCTCGGCTGGCAGCCAGGCGCCTAGGAAACGCTGGGCGAACCAGTAGAACGCGGTCAGGTAGCCCAGGAAGACGGCAGCGAGCGCATAGCCGCGCAGCGCGGCCGCGCCAAACTTCGCGGTGAAGATCTTGCCAGCGAACATGTCCGCGAAACCATCCACAGACCGCGGGAAATAGTCGCGCGCCATACTCACGCCAGCTGCCGTCGGGAAGGTGACGAACACCACGTAGAAGACCGACAGCAGCACGAGGCCGAGAAGAGCCGAACCGATGAACACGGTCCAGGAGATCTGGGTCTGATAGCCGAACTGGGCCTGCGGCCAGTTGGTCGCAATCGAGATGGCGAACATCGTACCGACCAGTACGCCGCACACGATCGCCGTGCGCCAGTTGACGTCGCCACTGCGATAACGAGCGATGGCGATCACGGCTGCGGCGAGAGTAAGCAGCACGGTGATGACGATGCTGCCGACGGCCAGGAGTGTGCCGACGCTCAAGGTGTTCTGCAGCTCGCGCGAGAAGTCTTGCGGGACCTGGAGCCAGCGAGCATAGCCGCCCACCTGGTCGCCTTGCACGCGTACGGAAACCCGTGCTTCACCGTCGCCATCACCAGCCCAGGCGATGGTCTCGGGGCTGGCGCGCCAGATGAACACGTGGTCAGTGCGGTTTGCCTTTACGTCGGTGACAGCCGACACGACTTCGAGTTCACTGACCATCCAGCCTTGGCTGGCCAGAAAACTAGTGGCGATCTGTTCGGCAGCCGCCTCGTCGAGATGCTGACCAGCAGCGGTGTCTTCGATGATGTGGCGGAAGGCGGCGACAGTGCCGCTGACGCCGACGTCGACGAGCCACTCTTCAGTCTCGAGCGGCTGGAACCAGCGGACGTTCCAGCTCCACACTGGCACGTCGTGGGCCCAGCGAGCGGCGTCTTCGGGGGACAATGACTTTTGCAGGAAGATGAGCGACTCCGTCTCGCCCGTGAACAGCGCGGCCTGCTTGAAGTCGAGAAGATCGCCACCCTGGTTGCCGACAAACTGGGCCGCGATTTCTACCGCATCCTCGCGCGTGATCTCCATCTCCACGATCGCCAGCGGAAAGGCCGATTGGTATAGGCCAAAGACGGCCAATACGCCCAGCACGCCCAGCGCGGCGAGGGTCAGGTCAGAGCGGCTCAGTTTCGGCATCGATTCATTACTCCGGCGGACGCAGATAAAGCTCGGGCGGGAGGTGTGAATCGAGAATAGCGCCCCGGCAGGGCGGTCCCGAAGCCGATTCGCACGGAGACCGGACAGATCCGGACCTCAGGCAGCGTCAGTTACTGCGTCCCCAGCGGCTGGATCATCTCGAAGGCCGGTGCAAGCAGGGCGGCCGCTGCGTACAGCAGGGTCAATACCACGATGGCGGTCAGCATGGCCTGCTTGTTCAACGGCTCGCTGGTCTCCCAGCGGAATAGCCGGCCGTTGACCCAGGCACCTACTACCAGCGTGAGCAGCAGTACGGCAATGGGGCCCGATAATTGAGCCAGGCCGTGACCGCGCAGCATGACTCCCTGCAGCGCTTCGACCAGGTAGGCGGATGGAATCAGCCGTGTCGCCGACTGCATCCAGCCAGGAAGCTGGGAGGCCGGGTAGGCAGCCCCGGAGGCGAACACGAGCGGGAAGAAGAGCAGATTGCTGATCGCCGGTGCAGTGCGCATGTCGCGGGCAACGCTGCCTACGAACATGCCGAGTGGGACGAACGCGGCGCCCCCCAGAAGCATGATCACGAAGGTGAGTAGCAGCGAGCCGGTGACCTCGTAGCGAAAGACCAGCCACCCGACGGCCGCTTGGGCGCCGACCGAGATCGACAGCGTAACCATGGCTCGGATCGCGTTGGCCAGCACGATGGTCGTGGCCGACACCGGTGTCACTCGGTAGCGCCGCAGGATTCCCGCCTCGCGCTCCGACACCATCAGGTAGGAGACGCCGAAGAAGGCGCCGGAGATTAGCGTGATGGTGAACAGCCCCGGCATCATCAGGGAGGGATTGCCACGATAGAAGACGAAGCCGAACAGGAACAGCCACACCATCGGAAACACCAGGTTCCAGATGATGGCCGAACGCGAACGAAACGCCTGCAACAGGTAGGCGCGCGAGAGCGGGCCGAGACCACGAAGCGCATGTCTCATGGCGAGACCTCGACATCGTCTTCCGGCACGTCGCCCATCAACTCGAGGTAGACGTCCTCGAGAGTTGGTCGTCTGAGCCGAAGGTCGATCAGTTGCAGCCCCTGGGAGCGCAGTACGTCGCCGAGCGCGAGGACGGTTGCGGTCGGATCGGTGGTCGAGAACTTGTAGTGGGTGCCCTCCCACCCGAGTGGCTCAGCACCCGCGGCCAGGAGCGGCGCGATGTCCATGGTTCCGTCCACATGGAGCCAGATGGTAGAGGAGTCGCGCGATTGGCCAACGAGTTCGAAGGGCGTGCCGTCGGCCACGATTCTGCCATCGCGAATCATGACGACGCGGTCGCAGAGGTGCTCGGCCTCCTCGATGTAGTGAGTGGTCAGGAGCGTCGTACGGCCTTGTGCTCGCAACTCGCGGATTACCTCGTGCAGGTCACGGCGCGCCTTCGGATCCAGGCCGGTGGTGGGCTCGTCGAGAATCACCAACTGCGGGTCGTGGATGAGCGCAATGCCGACGACGAGTCGTTGTTGCTGCCCGCCCGACAACGTCGTTGCGTTCTGGTCGGCCTGGGAGTTCAAATCGACCTTGTCGAGAACCGAGTCGATCGGGAGCGCCGAGCTGTAGAAGGAGGCGAACAGCCTCAGCATCTCGCGTACCGTCAGCTCCGGGGGCAGTGCCGTTTTCTGGAGCTGCACTCCGAGGCGTTCACGCAGCGACCTGCCCTCGGTCGTCGGGTCCATGCCGAGAACCGAGACGGATCCTGATGTCGGCTTGCGCAGGCCCTCGAGAATCTCCACCAAGGTGGTCTTGCCGGCACCATTCGGGCCGAGGATGCCTACCACGCCACCCGCTTCGATCTCCAGGTCGAGACCTTGGAGCGCGACGGTACTCCCGTACTCCTTGCGGAGCCCGTGTGCCTGAATGATCAATGCGTCAGCCACTCACCACGGTTGACGGACGCTCGCCACGCACAGCCAGGAAAAGTCCCCCCATTCCGAGGAACAGCGCAGTCAAATAGATCAGGAACCCAACGTAGGGAATCTCGGTCGCGAGAAAGAAGAGCACGAGGCCACCGGCGAGCGCTAGATACTGGGAAGGCTGGTGCTGTCCGATCGTGCGCAGCAGCCAATCGCCCAGGAACTGGGCGGTTACGAGCCGAGCCAGGAAGACCGCCAAGAGATAGACCTGCAGTACTATAAACCCAAGTGGCAGCGTCACCAGCATCAGTGCGGCAATGAGGCAGGCCACGGGGATCACGACGGTGACCACGAAGCCAAAACCCAGGCCGACGGCGGCTTGTTCCCGCAGTCTCGCCACCGGCGCTTGCGCCCAACGGCCGCCGAAGAGCAGAAAGGCCATACCCACGGTGAGGTTCGCCAGATACCACCACAGCGAGCTGGCGAGGTTCCAGAAACTGAACCAGCTGGACTCGGCGGCGCTGCCGGTATCCTCATCCTCATCCGGCTTGTCTTGATTCCAGCGGAGTTCGCCGCCAAGTTCCGCGTCCTCGGAGATGTTGGCCTCTTTGTTCCCCTTGTATTCGAGGTCGCCGTGAATGACGGCGCTGGGCGCGACCACCAGGCTGCCCACCTCGAGTTTCATCGAGCCCACCTCGCCCGCGATCGTTGCCGCACCGCCCGACCCGAGAACCTGGCCGCGAACGGTGCCAGTGAGATTGAGAGAGCCGCAGAAGCACACGAGGTTGCCGTGAATCACCGCATCGTCGGTAACGGTCATCTGGGCGGCAAAGGCGTAGACGTTGTGCATGACCTCGCCGGTTACCGTCGCGGTCTGGGCGAACGTGAACGCGTCACTACCGACTAGGCCATCAATCGATGTCGAGCCGCCGCCCAGGAAGGCGTTGTTGAGAACGTCGCCCGCAAGACTGACCGATTGCCCCCAACCGAAAAGGTCGCCGTTCACGTCGCTGATGCTGCTGACGATATCGCTCACGAAGCGTGGCGGGTCGGGTATCGGTGGCAAGGGGATTGGCGAGGGCGTTGTCTGCGCCTCCTGGCTGATTTCGGGCGCGGGCGCCTCCTGCGGCTCCGCGATGGGCGCATCAGGCTCCTGTTGCGCCATGGCCGGGGCTAGCAGTAGCACTGCCGCTAGGCCCGCTGTCCAGCGGCTCAGCACTCGCAAGGGTCGATAGGTCGTCATTTTCCGGTCGCTCACAAAGAGGGGGTTCAACACCGGTAACAAGTGAGTATCGCAGTGTGGCGTCGCAGCTGCGAGATCAAGACTACGGAGTGGCCGTTCGCCGGTGTCATTGGTCGATAGGCGCCGCTGAGTGGACCTTTCACCAGCCCAGCAGCTCGCGCAGCCGCCGGGCTCGGCGCCGGGAGACGTGCACCTCGACGCCGATTGCCCCGCGCAACGACGCCTTGTAGGTACCCGAGAAAAGGGGAGAGAGGTGGTCGATCCACTCCAGATTGACGATGGTTGATCGCGAAACTCGCACGAACGGCGGCGACGGTAGGCGCTCCTCGATCTCGTGCAGAGCCGCCTTGAGGCGGAACTTGCCCTGCGGAGTATGGGCCCAAGTGATCGTGTCCTCGACCGCTACGCAGCCGATGTCCTCGAGCGCCAGGTTGACGATCTTGCCGGCGCGGTGAGCGGCGACATGGGCAGGCTTGGACGAGGAGACCTCTTCCCCCGCGGAGCCGTCATCCTCGGCGTCGCGCCCACGACGACTCCACAGTGCCTCGCGTGCGCGTCGCAACGCGCGCGTGAGCTGATCCCTGTCGATTGGCTTGATCAGGTAGTCGGTTCCCTCGAGCGCAAACGCCTCGACCGCATGCTCTTCGTAGGCGGTGGTGAACACAGCCAGCGGACGGACCGTGTCGGGCAGCTGCTCGTGTAGTTGCTCGAGGGCCTCGATGCCGGTGCTTCCGGGCATGCGCACGTCGAGAAAGATCAAATCGGGCTGCAGCTCGAGCACGCTGCGCACGGCTTCGTCGCCGTCGCCGGCATCGCCGATCACCTCGACATCGCTGTGCTCGGCGAGCAGTCGTTTGAGGCGGCGACGGGCCAGATGCTCGTCGTCGACGACCAGGGTGCGAATGCTCATTGCGGGATCCTCACTTCGATACGCGTGCCAGGGCTCAATTCTGCAGTTTCGAGCGACGCGGCGCCACGGTATCGCAACAGCAGCCGTTGGCGAACGTTCACCAGACCTCCACCGGCGCCGCCGGTACCGCCGCGGCTCGCTCGTTCCATTGCGATGGCCTCGGCGTAGTCGATCGCCACCGTCTTCTGCACCGCGGGAGGCAGACCGGGACCATCGTCATCAACGCGTATGCGCAGATGATCG
The DNA here is from genome assembly GCA_029263335.1 of Acidobacteriota bacterium. Classification (GTDB taxonomy): domain Bacteria; phylum Acidobacteriota; class UBA890; order UBA890; family WLXD01; genus WLXD01. The sequence goes on from JAJCXS010000190.1 coordinate 8,273, forward strand.
TCCCTGGCCACGACTTCGATCCGGACGGTTCCGCCCTCGCGTCTCGGCGCAACAGCGTGGAGTACGGCGTTCTCGACCAGGGGCTGCAACACGAGTCCGGGTAGCTGGCGCGTCAAGGCGTCGGGTGCGATCTGCTCGACCACCCGCAAGCGATCTCCCAGCCTCGCCTGCTCTACTCGTAGATAGCGTCGGACCACTTCGAGCTCGCGGCTGAGGTGAACGATGCCCTCGGCAGAGGAACGCAGCGTGTAACGCAGGATGTGTGCGAGATCGCCGACCATCTGCTCGGCAACCTTCGGCTCGGCATGGGTGAGTTCGGCCAGCGCGTTGAAGGCGTTGAACAGAAAGTGGGGGTTAATCTGGGCCTGCAGCGCTCGCAGCCGAGCCCGTAGGGCGGCCTCCCTCAAGGCAGCCTCGCGTGCGCGCGCCTCCTCGATCTCGCGGCGCATGCGTGCGTGCGAATACACCACGCCAGCCAGTCCCAGCCCCAACACGGTTGCCAGTACGGGCAACGTCACGGCCTCGCGCCAGCGCAGGAGCCAAACTGAGGTGGGCTCGCTAGCCAGCGTCGCCCAGCTCGCTAGGAGGACGCCGAACAGAACGACGCCGGTGTCGATGGGGCGCCGCAGGAAGGAAGGGAATCCGCTGTAGCTGGGTCGGGCCATTCGCCGTACGACGACGCCGCCGATCAGGCCGCAGCCCAATGCGCGCGTCAGCTGCCACTCCCCATGCAGATACCACAGCAACAGAAGAGCCGCGCCGCTGCCTCCAACCACCGCGATCAGGTCGAACAACAGGCGTATGGCGGTGCTGGGCCGAGGGCGTTCATCGGCCGCGGGATCGAAGCCGGGCTCAGCCACGATGTTCTCGGTCACGATGCTCGGGCTCTCGGGCGCAGCACCAGGAGCGTGATGTCGTCGTGCTGCGCCGCGCCGCTGCCGCTGTGGCTGCGGATGCCCTCGAGCACCGCCGAGGCGATGTCCACCGCTTTGCCACCCGAGTAGGCTGTCATCAGGCGCGACAAACGACTCTCGCCGAACTCCTCATCGCGGGCGTTGGTCGCTTCGGTGACACCATCGGTATAGGCGAGCAGGACGCTGGTTTCGCTGATATGCCGCTCGTGCACCGTGTATTCGCTGTCGCCGAAGAGCCCGAGAGGCAGGCCCCCACCGAAGAGGCGCTCAGGATCATCCCCGTCCATCAGCAGAGGAGGGTTGTGCCCGGCATTCACATAGGTCAGATGTCCTTCTGGTGACAGTTGGCCGACGAAGAACGTCGCGTAGCGCTCGGGAGTGGTTTTTCGCACCAGGAACTGGTTCACGATGGTGCAGACACGGTCGAGCCGGGGGTCGATCGCATAGGCCGCTAGAAAGGCCGACTGCAGCGACGACATGAGCAGGGCGGCCGGCACACCCTTGCCGGAGACATCGCCGACGGCGAAACAGATACCGGTTGGGCCGGAGTCGATGATCTCGTAGTAGTCGCCTCCAACCTGCCGCGAGGCGAGGTTCACCGCGTGGGTTTCGACCCAGCTGCGTTCCGGTACCCGAGTCTGCAGCAGACTCTGCTGGATGCGGCTCGCCATCGCCAGATCATCTTCGAGTCGCTTCTTGTCCTCGATCTCGCGTTCGAGACGACGGTGCGAGTAGATTACCGAAGCCAGACCGAGGCCGAGGATGCCGCCGAGGATCGGCAGCGTCACGGCTTCACGCCAGCGCAGCAACCAGACGGATAGCGGTTCCCTTGCCAGCGTCGCCCAGGCCGCGAACACGGTGCCCAGCACGATGACGCCGATGCTCACCGGGCGACGAATGTAATCGGGAAATGTCGCGTAGCTGGGCCGCACCCAGCGGCGCGTGATGATGCCGCCGACGGCGCCGCATACCAGCGCCCAGTTCGGCTGCCAGTTGCCGTGGATGTACCACAGCAGAATGAGGGCGAGGGCAGAGCCGAAGACGAAGGCGACGAGATCCTGGCGGAGTCCGGCCCTGGTGTTCGCGTCGGCTCCGAGTACCTCGACCTCAGTGCTCATTCCGTCTCTCCGACGGCGCTGTGCCTCAGGCGCTGATCAGGGGCTGGTTTCAGGCTCGTGTCAGGTACTCGCCAGTAGCGGTGTCAACTCGGACGCGGTCGCCGTTGCTGACGAACGGCGGTACCTGAATCACCAGACCCGTCTCCAGAGTAGCGGGCTTTGTTTGTGCGGCAGCCGTCGCGCCCTTCACCGCCGGCTCGGTCTCGGTCACTTCCAGTTCCACCACGCCAGGCAACTCTACGCTGAGAGCCTGATCGTTGATGTAAACGACCGTAACCTCCATGTTTTCCATCAAATACGGTAACCCATCTCCGAGTTTCTCGGCCGTCAGCCCGATTTGCTCGTACGTCTCCATATCCATGAAGCTGTACAGGTCGCCGTCCTTGTACAGGTACTGCATGGTGCGACTGTCGCGGCGAGCGACCTCGACGGTTTCGGACGAGCGAAAACGCTTCTCCGCCAGCGAACCCGTGTGCAGGTTGCGGAGCCGAGTCTGCATCACCGCCTGACCCTTGCCTGGCGTGACGTGCGTGAACGAGTGCACCTGGAACAGGCCGCCTTCCACCTCGAGGATCATGCCTTTGCGGATTTGGGTCGCGGGGATTCCCAACGTAGCTCTCCTCGGATAGGGGATTCGGCGGCACTACGGCCGCGTGCGCAGGGCACAGCGTAACGTGCTTGCGGCTCGATTTCACGCAAAGAGCCGCTTGGTTCGAGGGGCCGCGAGGCGTCGGATTCCCGGTGCTACGTCCAGGGCAGGAGGTGCCGGAGGAAGAAGCCGAGGTTGGCCGGTCGTTCGGCCAGGCGACGCATGAACCAGGGGTACCAACTCGTGCCGTAGCTGACATACACGCGAACGTCGTACCCGGTCTCGACGAGATTGCGTTGCAGGCTCTTGCCGATGCCGTACAGCATCTGAAACTCCCAACCGGCCATGGCGTTCGCATCGATCAGTCGGCGACCATGCTCGATCATTGCAGGGTCGTGGGTCGCCACGGCCACCTTGCCGCCCCTGTCGATGGCGTCGGGCTCGGCCAGCCGGTCGAGAATGCGGAGGTACTCCGTGTCCACGGCCTGCTTGTCGGCGAAGGCGATGGCCTCGGATTCGGCGTACGCGCCTTTGACGATTCGCACGGCGGCCCCTGTTGGCACAAGACGCTCGATGTCGTCGAAGCTGCGACGCAGGTAGCTCTGGACCACCAGTCCCACGGCGGGGAAGCGCACGCGGGCCTGGTGCCAGATGTTCAGCGTGCGGTCGACATAGGGCGATGCTTCCATATCGATGCGAACGAAGTTGCCATGGGCTGCCGCAACTTCGAGCACGCGGCACAGATTCGCCAAGGCGATATCCTCGCCGAGATCCAAGCCCATCACGGTGAGTTTTACCGACACGTTGCAGTCGAGGTGCTCGGCGGCGATCCGCTCGAGAATCTCGATGTAGGCCTCCGTACCCTCGGTCGCATCGGCAACGCTGGTGACGTTCTCTCCGAGGGGATTGAGGGTGGCGCTCATCCCCGTTGCGTTGAGGTCCCGAACGGCGGCCAGCGCTTCATCGAGCGATTCGCCGGGAACGAAACGAGCCACCACGCGGTGAGTCACGCCCCAGCCGGTGAGGACCTTCTTCCAGCCCGGTGAACCAGCCATCGTCAGCAGCAGTGCGCGTATGGGATTCATGTCTCGGATGATACTCGTCGGGGGCAGGTGCGCTGCGCCGCAGGTCGCTGCCGTGCAGCGAGTCGGGTGCTCGGGGTACGATCGTGCGGTTCAATCCAGATCCCCCGAGCTGAGCGCCTGTGAATCGAGCTACCGCGAACCGAGCCCCCGTGAAGAAGATCCTGGCACTGGCGCTCGTGGCGCTGGCCTCCCTCGCGGGCTGTGCTACCGAAGAAATCGTTCCGGAACCCTACGTCGCGACCAACGCGTGGGACGCGTACCGTCGTGGCCTGCAGGAAGCTGGCCTCGCCGACACGGAGCTCGGCAACGCATGGCGCCGAGCGGCGGACAACGCAGCGGCGGAGCCGCTCGGGATCGGCCTTCCTTACACAGAACGAGGGGCGTTCGACGCGCGCCAGGCGACCGCGCACGGCTACAGCTTCGAGGTCGCCCGGGGGCAACGCGTCGAGGTGAGGCTGACCCTCACAGGGCCGTCGCCAAGGGTCTTTCTGGACATCTTCCGGCTCGGTGACGACACGCCGAGAATTCATGTGGCCAGTGCCGACGAGGAGTCCCGACGTCTGATCTTCGAGCCGCGGCGCGATGCAGACTACCTCTTGCGCCTGCAGCCGGAGCTACTGCGCGGCGGCGACTTCGAACTGAGCGTGGAAGTTGATCCCGCGCTCGGCTTTCCCGTCGCCGATCACGACGCCGGTGATATCCAGAGTGCATTTGGCGCCGAGCGTGATGCAGGCCGGCGGTCACACCACGGGGTGGACATCTTCGCGCCGCGCGGCACAGCCGCCGTCGCGGCGACACGGGCCTACGTGCGCCGGGTGCGCGAGCAGGGGCTGGGCGGGCTGACCGTGTGGCTGCACGACCGCGAGCGGAACCTGCACCTGTACTACGCGCACCTGGATGAACAGCTCGTCGAGGCTGGACAGTGGGTCGATGCCGGCGACATCGTCGGTCGTGTGGGCAACACGGGCAACGCGCGAACCACGCCGCCCCATCTGCACTTCGCGATCTATGCCGACGGGCAGGGGCCGATCGATCCCGACCCCTTCCTGCGGGAGACCCGCTAGTTGTTGCTTTAGATCGTTAGCAGGTGTCCGCACCGAGCACCCGGTCAAGGGCGCAGGCGGGCCTGCTCGGGCCACTCGTTGTAGGGCTGGCGTGCCAGCGCGGCGTTCAGGTAGCGCGTTTCTCCGGTGACTTCGCGACCCACCCACGACGGAAGCTGTACCGCCTCGTCTGGACTGTCGAGCTCCACCTCGGCCGTGACCAGAGGATGGTTGGCGGCAGCGAACACATCGACCTCCCATGTATGACTGCCGTGTACTACTCGGTGGCGTTCCTTCTCGACGATCGTGCCCGAGCAGAGCGGCAGCATCGCCTCGGCGTCGGCGATGGGAATCTTGTATTCGTACTCAGGGCGCACACCCTTCACCGCGCGCCCTTTGATGGTCACCCAGGCGTCACTTCCGGCGATACGAATTCGCACGGTCGTTCGGGTCCCCTCCGACAGGTAACCCTGCCGCATCGGCACCCCGGGGCTGCCGTCGCTCCATGCGTCGGAGGAGACCAGGAACTTCCGTTCGATCTCGCGATTCGTTAGCGGGTCGTCGCTGGCCGGTCGCGCCACTTCTTCCACAGTTGGGTGTGCTTGGATTCGAGATCGATCGTGTTGCCGTCGATCCACTCCTGCAGAACGTTGGTGCGTATCTCGAGCAGGTCGCCGTCGGTGAGCACCAGCGTCGCACTCTTGCCGACCTCGATGGAGCCGAGTTCGTCGCCCACGCCGAGGATCTGCGCCGGGTACAGCGTCACCGATCGCAGGGCTTCGGTCTTGTCCAGACCAAACGCAGCGGCCATGCCGGCTTGGTAGGGCAGGTTGCGATCGTCGCCTCCGTTGGAGCCGCCACCATCGGCAATTGCGAACGTGACGCCGGCCGCGGCGAGCTTGGCGGCATTGGTGTACATCGCATCGTAGGGGTCGTCGGCGTTGCTCGGGATCGCCAGGACGTTGGACACCACGACGGGTACGTTGGCGGCAACGAGTTCATCGGCGTCGCGCCAGGTGTCGCCGCTGTCGATCAGGATGATGCGCAGGTCGTGTCCGGCGGCCCACTCCAGGGCGGCGCGAATGTCACGCGCTCCACCGGTATGGATGACCAGGGGAATCTCACCATTCAAGACCGGGATCATGCCCTCGAGCTTCACGTCCGTGTCGTGCAACACGTCGCCGCTGAGCTGGGCTGTCTTGCCCTTCATGTAGGCCTGGGTGTTGGCGATCAGGTCGTCGATCTTGCCGAGAGCCTCCTGCCGCTGGCGCTCCAGTTCGTCGTCGCTCGACGGTGGGGCGAAGAATGCCGCGAAGCCGCTGGGGCCGCTGGGGAAGTTCATGTGCATCCCCGCCCGCGACAGCGCCGTCATCTCTTCCCACGACCAGCCGTCGAGTCGCAGCAACGCGCTGGCGCCGGCGATGCTCCCACCACGTGGTGCGGTCAAGGTATGGGTGACGCCATTGGCACGATTGACCGCGACGTGTTCACTCGACTGATTGACTGCGACCTCGGCGCGGAGGTCGGAGTTGATATCGCCGATCTCGGCAACATCCATCGACCCCGGCACGCTGTCCACTTCCGCCAGGCCGACAGTGCTGTCGAACGAGATCATGCCGGGGAACAGATGCAGGCCGGTAGCGTCGACGCGACGGGCGCCGCTCGCGATCGTGGTGTCGGGGCCACCGACCGCGGTGATCACGCCGTCCTCGAATACCACCACGCCGCCCTCGATCGCCTCGCCACTGACCGTATGGACGGTGGCGCCGAGAATCGCGGTGGCCTCGCTCTGCCGGTGCGGAGACGTGGCGTACTGACGAGCCTCGACTGCCTCGAATCGGTGCGGTTCGGCGGTGCCGTCGCTGTCCTCATCGTCAGTTGCGGCGGTTTCTTCGTCTTCCTCGTCCTCGTCGCCTCGTATCGCAGCTACCAACCTCGCTTTCTCAGCGGCTCGAGCCTGGCGGAGCTCGAGGTCCACCTCACGATCGAACACCCGTTTGCCATCCACAAACGTCATGTCGACGCGCGAGTAGACGGACAAGGGGTGGCCGTTCCAAACAACGACATCGGCGTCCTTGCCCGCACGTAGCGAGCCAATGCGGTCGAACAGCAGCAGCTGCTTGGCCGGGTTCGATGTGACGAACGCCAGCGCGTCGGGTTCGCTCAGGCCACCGTACTTGACCGCCTTGGCGGCGTCTTGGTTGAGGTGTCGCGCGAGTTCGCCGGAATCGGAATTGAACGACACCACCACGCCGTCGTCATGCATGATGCCGCCGTTGTACGGGATCGCGTCGAAGACCTCGAACTTGTACGAGTACCAATCGGCGAAGGTGGATGCGCCAGCCCCGTGGGCGGCGATCTCGAGTGACGCTTTGTAGCCTTCGAGGACGTGCTGGAAGGCGGCAATCTGGAAGCCCATTTCCTCGGCGATGCGGATCAGCATGATGATCTCGTCTTGCCGATAGGAGTGAGAGTGGACCATGCGCTCACCCTCGAGAATCTCCACCAGGGTCTCCAGTTGCAGATCGCGACGGGGCGGCACGACGCCGGCCCGTTCCGCTTCCGACATGGCCTGGTAGGCCTCCAACTCGGCCGCGTAGTCGCGGGCCCGGAGAAAGGCGCGACGTATGGAGTTGGCCACGCCCATGCGGGTGGCCGGATAGCGACGCGGAAGGCCGGGGATCGGCAGCGCGAATGCCGACCGCTTCGGGTTCTCGCCGAGGGCGAACTTGATCGTCGGGATCGCTCCTTCGATGAGCATGTCGCTCGAGTCGCTGACCTTGTATCGCCACTTGACCAGCGCCGACTGGCCGCCGATCGCGTTGGCCGAGCCGTGCAGGATCTGCGCCGCCGTGGTGCCGCCCGCAAGCTGCTGATAGATGTTCCGATCCTCGGGATTCAGAACATCCTGGCTGCGTACCTGTGCGGTGATGTTGTCGCTGCCCTCGTTGGTTCCGAACGAGCCCGTGTGGCTGTGAGCATCGATGATGCCGGGTGTCACATGACGGCCGCTGCCGTCGACGACGGTGGCGCCATCCGGGGCCTCGAGGCCGGTGCCCACCGCGATGATCTTGCCGTCCTGCATCAGCAGGTCCGCGTTCTCGACTACGCCGTCCTCATCCTGCGTCCAGATCGTCGCATTACGGATGAGGACGATGGCGGGGGCGCTGGCATTCTCGTAGGTGAGTTCCAGCTGCGGAGCCTCTTGCGCCAGTGCCAGAGGTGCCGTCAGCGCGAGTGTCGCTAGGAGTGCTAGATAGCGCTTCATCGGAGACCTCCCTCGGGGCCAGACGTACGTTCGCCCTTGAAACTGATTGAGAACGTCTGCCCGCCGGGACCATCGACGGAGGCGCTGCCGGTGAACTCCTCGCCCTCGATGACGACGGTCGCCTCGAGGCTGCCCATCGGACCCGCGAGAACGACGGTGAGCGCGTTGCCTTCGATCGTGACGCTCTCGAACTCGGTCTCACCCTGTTGGCCAACGCTGCGGCCGGAGTACGCACCGGGCGAACCTTCGATTGTCCAGGTCGCATCCTGGGCGTTGCCCATCACGGTGGCGGTTACGGCCCATTCTCCGCGCGGATCGACGACGGCGTCGGGGTCACCGATCTGCTCTTTCTCCTCCATCTCGAAGTGCTCGCCGTCGACGAACATGTGCCGAATTTCGGTGTCGTCGTCGAACGGTGCGCCAGTGCCAATCGCGAGGCTGGCGATCTTGCCGGCCTCGACGGTGCCAAGAATGTCGGCGACGCCGTACAGCTCAGCGGGCGTTGTGGTGAGCGCCGCGAGTGCCGCGTCGGCCGTGAGGCCGGCTTCGATGGCCTTGCGAACATTCTCGACAAACTTGCCGACGTTGCCCATGCCGTAGGGCGTCAGGGCGAAGCGGATGTTCGCGTCCGCGACGGCGCCTGCGTTGGCCGCCGCGTTTTTCCATCGACTCAGCAGCTGCAGGCTCACGCCGGGCAAGCGCTCATCGCTCGAGACGTCCGGCTCGTCCGGAAAATCGACCGGTACCAGCACGGTCACGTCGGTATTTGCCAATCGCGCCAGCATTTCCTGTTCGTTGCCGGTGCCCAGCACCACGGCGTTGGCTCCGAATTCATCCGCGACCCGTATGGCGGCCTCGATCTGGCGTAGCGATGTGGCGTGGAAGACCGGCGGCGCGGGGTCGGCGTGCGCCGCCACCAGTGCCGCGAGGGCGTCGTTTGTCTCAGGGCGCTGCATCGCCGGATTGGCCTGCCAGCGAGCCTGCCATTCCGCGTAGCGCATGACGTCGTACATCACCTGGCGCATCGTGGTGACCGTACCCAGGATGTCCGACGGATAGCCACCGAAGAACTGTCCGCTGTCGAATCCCATGTGCGTGGTGATGTCGGACTTGATGACGTAGTCACGTGGGTGGCCGTCGCGCAGGGCAACCAAAGCGCTCGATCCGCGGAATATTCCGTCTCGCGGCGCGCTCAGTGCGGCACCAAAGCCGGCCTCTCGGTGCTTCTCGAAGGCGTCATCACCGCTGATGAGGTCGCTGTTGACCCGATACTGCGGGTGTACGAGCTCGATCGGATGCCCCGTTCCCGGATCTTCTTCGCCCGGCCCGGAGAACAGCGCCGCAAGGTTGAAGCCACCGCCGCCGCCCTCCGGCTGTTTCATCCCGAGGTGCGAATAGGAGTCGATAAACGCCGGCCATACCGTCAGGCCCTCGCCATCGATGGTCTCGGCGTCGGCGGGGATCGTGACGTCCGTGCCGACCGCCTCGATGAGGCCGTCACGCACGATCACGGTGGCACCCTCGATGACCTGTCCAGGCGAAGCGATGATCGTGGCGCCGGTAATGGCGTAGACGCGCGGGCGCTGCGCACTTGCAGGTGCCGCGGCGAGTGCGAGCAGGCAGACCGAAAGCGCGAAGACAGCAACCCGCCGTGAGGTGGTGTCTCGACGCCGCTTTGAGGCGGGCATGAGGTGGCTCCTGCCGGTCGCGAGGCGACGGCCTCGATCCCCGGCTCCAGGGTGGTTTGTGCAGTCGCTAGACGGCAACTGAACAGCAGCGCCCGGAGCGCGTCAACTCAACGGTAGCCAGCACATCGAATGGCTGGACACGGGTTAGAACAGTTCGCGCTGAGGTTGGGCCGCGAAACGCATGGCAAGCCAGGCAACAAGCAAGCTACCGACCAGCGCGATGGCAGCGATGGTGGGTGCCTGACTGAGTACCGCAATATCAAAGGCCGGTACCGGCGTCGTCTCGGGCTCCGCCGACATGGCGGCCGGGTCGAGACTGGTCACCACGACGCCCAGGGCAATAAGTACCATTGCGGCACAGGTGATCGCTCCCGGTAGGAAGCGTCGCCACGGGAACTCGAGGGGGGGCGGCGCAACGGCCTCCTGGCGCACCTGCTCCATGACGCGCGAAGCGAATCCGACGGTCGGTTCGATGACGGGGTCGCTCGACAGGATGCGGTCAATGTCACTCATCGGTGTGCCTCCTGCAGCGGCCTCGTGGTGAGCACGGTCGCCAGTTTCGTCTCGAGCATCTTACGGGCTCGGTGCAGCCTCGCCTTCACCGTGCCCGAGGGCAGCGACATGATGCGACTGGTCTCGGCGAGGTCTTGGTCCTGGAAGTAGTACAGCACCGTGACGTCACGGTACTTCGCTGGCAGGCTCGCTACCGCCCGGCGCACCGCTTCGCTCTGCGAGGCCGCATCGACCTCCTGAGAACGGTCGCCGGCCGGGATGATCTGCTCGATCGTCTCCATGTCGGCCCAGATGGGGCGGCGGCGCCGCATTGCGCTGCGGTAGTGGTTGGACGCTACCGCGTAGAGCCATGTGGAAAACCGTGAGTCCTGACGCCATTTGCCGAGACCCTTGAAGATCTTCATGAAAGCTTCCTGCGCCAGTTCCTCGGCTTCACCGCGGTTGCGGCAGTACCGATAGGCGAGATTCACCAGGGGCCCCTGCCAACGCGCCACGATGCTCTCAAAGGCGTCGATATCACCGCCCAGGACGCACTTGGCGGCGACACCGTCGTCATCGTAGCGCTGGGTCTTGGTCACGGGGCGGACGCTCCGTAGTGCGGCTGTGGCGGTCATCATCGTCCCTAGTTCGGTACGAATGGCGACGGCGGGGAAGGGCTCCTAGACGTCCGACGGTGGTTGTCGGTGTTTGAATGAGTTCGGCGGTGTCGGAAGCCCGCGTGGGGCCACGAACAAGGCGTAGATCAGCAGTGCAACCCCAATGGACAGGGGGATATAGCCCACCATCGCGACGCCCTCGTCGATCCACTGGAGGCCAAGCAGCATCCCGCCGCCTACCCCAAGGAGGACAAAGCTGCCTGCCAGCGATGACTGTCGGGCGCGGTACAGCGTTGTTTCCTGCTCGTACTGCATGATCTCGCGAACGTCGTTCGCATCCATCTTGCCGGCTTCTACCAGTTGCTTACGGAACTCGTAGCGGTAGTACGACTCGCGTTCTTTGCGACGTTGCTCGGCCCAGCTGGCAACGGCCAGAAAGGTGAACAGCGCGACGCTGCCGACGACCGGGATCAGTGCGTAAAACATCTTGAGTACCTGCGGTTGGATCTTCGTGGCGGCTCCGTCGTGGTGCCGGTCTGCTCCGTACGACGCTGCCGATTCCGCTGCGGTTGCGTTATTTGAACCCGCGCTTCCTCCCGGTCGGAGCGAATGGCTCTCGCCTCGGCCGACACGGCCTCCAATGCAACGCCGGCAGCGAGCCTGCTAGGCTGTGCGCCCGCGGGCTGGTCGACCCACGGTAGTAGGTCTGAGGAATCGGCTCCAGAGCTGACGGAGGTTTGGGTGAGCGCTGCGAACGACAGCAGTAGCGGTGGGCTGGCCCGAGTTCTCGGGCGATGGGATCTGACGGCCATCGGCGTCAATCAGGTGATCGGCAGCGGCATCTTCGTGCTCCCCGCCTCGCTGGTGGTGTTGGTGGGCGTGGCCTCGAGCATCTGGCCGGTGGTGCTCGCCGGCGTGGCGAATCTGCTGATCGTGCTTTGCTTTGCTGAGGTCGCCACGCGGTTTCGTAGTGCTGGCGGCCCGTACGTTTACGCGCGCGAGGCATTCGGGCCGTTCGTCGGCTTCGAGGTGGCGTGGATGCTCTGGCTCACGCGCCTGGCGTCGCTGGCGGCGCTGGCCAATGCGTTGGCGCGATACCTGGGCTACTTCGTGCCGGGGGCGGCCGTCGGATACGGTCGAGCAATTACCGTCACGGCGTTGATCGGCACGCTGGCCTTGATCAACGTGATTGGCGTTCGTTACGGCTCCTCGACGGTGAATCTCTTCACTGTTAGCAAGTTGGTGCCACTGTTCATCTTTGTGCTCTTTGGTCTGTGGGCGGTAGATACCCGTGCGTTCGTGGGTTTCAGTCCGACCATCGACGCGGCGACGGGTGAGGCGGTGCTGTTGATGATGTTCGCCTTCGGCGGCTTCGAACTGATCACCCTGCCGGCGGGCGAAGCACGATCGCCTCGGCGTGACGTGCCATTCGCTCTGTTGTCGACGATCGCCATCGTCTGCGTCGTCTTCCTGGCGGTGCAATACGTGACGGCTGGCACCCTGCCGGGTGTGGCCACCTCCGATACCCCGGTAGCCGACGCCGCAGCGATCTTTCTCGGCCCCTTGGGAGGTATGCTCGTGGCGATCGGCGGGCTGATTTCGATAGCGGGCGCCAATGCGGGCACGATGCTGGCGGGGCCGCGCGTAACCTATGCGCTTGCCGAGCGAGGCCAGATTCCCGCCTGGTTCGCGCACGTCAACGAGCGCTTTCGCACTCCCGATGTGTCGATTGCCATCTACGCGGCCATCGCGCTGGGACTGGCGCTGTCGGGC
>JAJCXS010000191.1 GCA_029263335.1 Acidobacteriota bacterium
GACCGGCTTCTCGGGCGTATCCCTGTGGCCATCGGCAGCAGTCTGCTAGCGATCGCTCGCAAACCCTAGCGGATTGATGGCGCGGCTCGTCGCTGCTCATGGCGGCAACCCTTGGCGCGCGACCCTGATCTCACCAGGCTATTGCAGCGTGTACCGCGCCGCCGATGATGCGTGACGTCGCGGGTACGCTCACCGTGAAGCCCAGGAAGGGTCCGAAGTCACGCGCCGCCGGCATACTGGCGACATACAGCCCGGGGACGCTGGAGCGAAAGTACGGGCCTAGCACCGGCGAGCCATCGGTCACGCGCAGCTGCTCCCGCAGCGACGTTTCGAGAAACCGCACCCGTGCCATGTCCACCTGATACCCGGTGGCGAGGGCAACCTGGTCCACCGCGATCGTCTCGCGTGGAGTTCCGGCGTCGTCGACAAGATCCAGAGTCAAGGTGTCGTTGTTGGTGGTATGGCTGTCCGCGATCGCGCTGCGAGGCCACAACGTGACGCTCGGGACCTCGACTCGCGGTGCCAACCAAGGCTCCAGCTTTAGCCTTCCCTCGGCCCAGAACGCCTGTGCGATGCGCGCGCGTTCAGCTTCCGGCAACTGCCGCCACCAGCCGGGTTGCCGTTCGGTCTTGTCGAGCATTTCATCGACCCACGACCAATCGGAAGCGCTGAAAGCAGGCGTGTCGTGGCGATAGATCACATGAACGGCCGCGGCACCAGCCTCTTGCATCAAGGCGGCCCACTCAAAAGCGCTCTGTCGGCCCCCGACGATGGCCACGCGCTGGCCGCCGACAGCAGAGAAGTCGACGAAATCGCGCGTGTGGGCCCGCCGAGTAGCCGGGATGCACGCCGCCAGCTCGGGCGGGACGTGCGCGAAGCTATGGAAGCCGATGGCCAGTACGACATTGTCGGCCGTGATGACCTCTCCGTCGCCGAGCTGAGCGCGAAAGCGGCCGCCGGCGAGATGTGGCTCAGCGTTGAAGCCCAGGGACGTGATCGTTGCGTCGGTGACCTCGAGACCAGCCCGCTGCTGGAACCATGAGGCGTAGGCGAGGTACGGGGAGACACCGAGTGGGCACAGGTCGTCCGAGTGGAGGCCGCGTTCGGCGGCGAAGGTCTCGAAGGTCAGCTCGCCCAATGGGTCCAGATGCCAATCCACCCCGGACCGCAGCAGCATCCCGGAGGGGATGTTGTTGCGCCAGAAGCTCATCGGTTGGCCGACAATGACGTGATCGACGCCGTGGGCTTTCGCATGACGAGCGATGCCTAGGCCGAACGGCCCCGCGCCAATGATCAGAAACGACGTGTGACGTGAGGTGGAACTCTGGTTCATGATCCTAGTCGGGAAGCTCGATCGCCAGCGCGACTGCCTCACCGCCCCCGAGGCAGAGCGACGCGATTCCGCGTTGAGCACCGCGGTCCTGCATCGCGTACACGAGTGTGGTGAGCAGCCGGGTGCCGGTGGCTCCCAGCGGGTGCCCGAGGGCGATCGCACCTCCGTTGACGTTCACGCGGTCCCAGTCCCATCCCGATGGGGCCAGTGCCTGGCCGTTGGCCAGGATCTGCGCGGCGAACGCCTCGTTGACTTCCAGTAGGTCAACGTCGGGCAGTCTCCAGCCGATCTTGTCGAGCAAGATGGGGATCGCGCGGGCCGGGGCGTCGAAGATCCATCTAGGTTCCACGGCTGCCTGGGCGTAGCCGACGATACGGGCCAAGGGCGTGGCGCCGATCGATGCCGCGTAGCTCTCGCTGGCGACGATTGTTGCGGAGGCGGCGTCGTTGAGCCCGGGAGCGTTACCGGCCGTTACCCGTCCGGCGGGCTGGAACGCGGGACGCAGGGCAGCAAGCGCTTCCAGCGACGTATCACGGCGCACCGGCTCGTCGGTGTCGACGACGATCTCGCGCTGGCGTTGCGCAACGGTCAGCGACGCGATTTCAGCCGAGAAACAGCCCGCGTCGACCGCGGCGCAGGCTTTCTCATGGCTACGCAGTGCATAGGCGTCCATGGCCTCGCGCGTGATCTCGAACTGATCGGCGATGAACTCGGCTGCGTCCCCCATGGGCCACTCCTCGAACGCGCATCTCAGACCATCGATGAAGAGAGCATCCTGCAGGGCGACCTCGCCGTAGCGGAATGACTGCTGACGTCCGGGCAGCAGATGGGGCGAATGGCTGCCGCTCTCCACCCCGCCGGCCACAAAGAGCCGCCCATCGCCAGCCTTGATGGCCTGCGCCGCGATCATCACGGCCTTGAGGCTTGCACCGCAGACCTTGTTGATCGTCATTGCGCCGACCGTGTTCGGGAGTCCACCGCGCAGCGAGCATTGCCTGGCGATGTTCTGGCCCAGCCCAGCCGAAACCACGTTACCCATCAGAACCTCATCGACAGCGGTAAGGTCCGGCAATGCGGCCCGCTCGATGGCCGCGCGGATCGCGACGGCGCCGAGCTCGGCTGGGGCGACCTTGCTCAGACTCCCGCCGAGCTTGCCGATGGGTGTGCGTGCTGCGCTCAGAATGACGGCGGAATCGATGGTGGGGCTCCGGGTCTGGAGGAATCTGATGGCGGATGACGCGTGCCCGAGTATCGCGCCTGTGCTCCCACGGAGCCACCCCCTCCGTGCGTGAATTACGGCGTCCAGCGCCGGGCCTGCCCAACTTGAATAGCTCCCCAACGTTCACCTAGGCTAGTCGAATTCTGTCCCGTAGAGTCCTCTTGGGGTGAGCATGTTCCACCGTCAGCGCCTCGGCCGTGTTGGTAGACTGGCGGGGCTGGCCGCCTCCGTCGCGCTGTTCGCAGCGACGGCAGTGTCGGCACACTTCGCCGAAACGTGGCGCCGCCCGGTCGCGAAGGGCTACGGTGAGGCTCTTGCCGTGGGGCCCGCCGGCCAGAGCTACGCCGCGACGCAGGTCAAACTGTTTGGTGCGAGCACCTTGACGGCCATCGCTCCATCGGGCGAGCGCGTTTGGCAAAAGAGGGTTCGTGGCGGCTGGGTGCGCGCGGCGGCGATGTCGGCTGACGGGGCGAGGGTCATCGTTGGGGGTGTCGACGGGCTCGAGGCGTTTGTCGCGAGCCATGACGCCGAGACGGGACGGCAACAATGGGCCCGGAGCTTTAGCCCTGACGGTCTCGGCCAATCGTTGCGGATCGAGATGTCGGTTTCACGTTCGGACGGGACGATCTATCTCGCGGGCACCACAGTGCACGAAGGTCGGGTTGGCGGCTACTTTGTGAGCCGGTTGGCACCCGACGGGACGATCCTGTGGACGAGGTCCTACGGCGGCACGGACTTCGACAAGGAGCGGCTCTTTCTCGGCGCGATAGCCGCCGATCCCAAAGGGAAAGGGTTCTATCTTGTGGCGGCGGATCAGGCTCTGAAGTCGACCACCGACGAATTCTCCTTTCTCGTGCGCTACGACAACGATGGCGACGAGCAGTGGAAGTCCTTCTTTGGCGAGGGCTCAGAGAACGCGTCGACCCCATCGATGGCGGTTTCCGGCAACGGCAAGAAGATCTACCTGTTTGGCTCCATACGTGGAGACCATTTCTTCGTGAGGCTCTTTACCGCTCGCGGCAAAGCCAAGTGGTCGCGCTCTCTGCGGGTGGAAGGTGGGCCGGACCAGGTGGGCCAGATCGCCGTGTCGACATCTGGCAAGACGCTGCACATGACCGGCAGCATCGGCACCGCCGTAGCGGTGCGCGGCATCGCCATGAGAACCAATACACGGGGCAAGAAACTCAGCGTGATTCTCGACGGCGATGGGGGCCCGGAACTGCACACGCACCTGGCGCAGATCTCGCCGACACCTGAGGGCGACTATGTCGTGCTGCGGTCGGTCCTGGACAACGACAACGGCCGTGAGCGGGTGGAACTGATCAGGTATGAGCCAGACGGGGTATCGCGCGAGTCTGATGCCGGCGTGCGCTAGCGCGCGAGGATGCGGTCGGAAAGGACGCCGATCTCGAACGCCGGATCGATGC
The DNA here is from genome assembly GCA_029263335.1 of Acidobacteriota bacterium. Lineage (GTDB taxonomy): Bacteria > Acidobacteriota > UBA890 > UBA890 > WLXD01 > WLXD01. The sequence goes on from JAJCXS010000191.1 coordinate 3,980, forward strand.
GGCAGGGGCCCGCAGCCAAGCCTAGCTCGACGATCGACTCGCACAGTGCCTGCACATCCGCGGCGGCGGGCTGGCCAGCTCCGTTAACCCATCCGAGCAGACTCTCCCAACTGGCGAGTCCCTCGGCGACGGTGAAGCCGCAGTGGCTCGGCTCCCGTTCCACCGCTACCGCGGCCACCAACTGGTCGGGCCGCAACTTGTCGCGGTAATCGCCGACGTTCTCAACGAACACCAGGTCGTCCTTGTCGGTGTGAAGCGCCAGAAGCTTGGTGTTACCGATCCTGCCGCTCGGGGTGTAGTTCTTCGCCAGGCGCCGGACGGCGCCCTTCTTCGGTTTCACGCGCTCGATGTCTGCGTCGACCTCGGGATTCGGATAGACGACGGTGGCGTTGCCCACGGCGAGCTTGCCTTTGAGCTTGCCCTTGTCCTCGACGAGGTCCGCCATGAGCACGGTCACGTACCACATCACCGTCTGCAGAAACCGCTCATCGCCGCCGACGGTGTCGAGAATCTGAGCGAGTCGAGCCTTCTGCCCCTTGCTGCGAGATCGTTTCTTGAGGTCGACGCCGGTGCAGACGTTGACAGCGGTCTCGACGGCGGCGGCATCAAAGTCCGTGTCTGTGGGTAGTCCGCGCGCACCGCCGGGGATCTCCGCGCCCGGTACGTCGCTGCAGACGGCGTCGTACACAAGACGCAGGTCGAGGGCGACATCCCAGAGCGGCGAGCCGCCCGTCGCCCCACACCAGAGGAGCCCGCCGACAACGTTGCCCAGGTTCGCCTTCTCGATCGCCTGCACGGTCACCAGCCCGCCCAGCGACGCACCGTATACAAAAACACGACGAGGTTCGCCGAAGTTGGCGCGGAACACCTGCACGAGGGCCTTGATGTCCTTGGCAGCTTTGAACAGCGCCCAACCTCGCTGCCGATACGTCGACGCCGCCACCGCGAAACCCTCTGCCAGTTGGATATCGACGAGCGGCCCGAGGTCCGGGTTGGGTGCGGGATGGTCCATGTCGGTACCGTGGTTCCAGATCACCAGATCGCCATTCCACGCCGCCGGCACATGAATGCCGTAGTAGGCGCCGCCAGCGGTCTTGCCATCGAGTTCGCTCTGCGCCGTTGCCGGGTAGGGCACCAGGAGGCTTGCTGCGAGGATCGCGAACAGACACAGCGTTCGTCCTGGCGAACGTCGCGAAGGTTGACTCGGGCGCCTGCTCAACGGTCGTTATCTCCTTGTACTCGGGCCTGCACGGCCGCCAATGTTGCCTCGATCGGAACCGGCCGGTCAACGGCACGCCCCGCAGCCGGTACGTCCTTGAGGCCGGTGCCGGTGACCATCAACACGATCCGTTCGGTCGGATCCACGAGGCCGTTTTCGAGTGACGCGCGCAGGCCGGCAAGTCCGGCGGCCGCGGCGGGCTCGGCGAATACTCCAGTCATCCGTGCCAGGTCGCCGATCGCGGTGAGGATGGCCTCATCGCTGACCGCGACGGCGCTGCCGCTGGAGTCTCTGATCTGACGTAGGCAGAGTCTCCCGTTGCGTGGGGCCTGCACCACGAGGCTATCGGCGACGCTCGTCGCGTCGGGCACTGCGTGAATGTCGTCGTCGCCGGCGATGATGGCGTTGACGAGGGCCGCTGAGCCCTCCGGCTGCACCGCGATCAGGCGCGGAACGCGCGAGACCAGCCCGGCGCGCCGCAGATCGGTGAAGCCCTTGGCGATACCGGCGAGGATGACGCCATCACCGACGGGCACGAGGACGGTGTCGGGGCACTGGGGCGCCATCGCGGCCGCGATTTCCAGCGCGGCGGTCTTCTTGCCCTCGATGGTGAAGGGGTTGAGCGCGGTGTTGCGGTTGTACCAGCCGAAGCGCTCGCAGGCTTCGATGCACAGATCGAACGCCTGGTCGTAGGTGCCATCAACTGGCAGAACCTCGGCGCCGTAGGCGAGCATCTGCACGAGCTTTGCCTGTGGCGCGTTCGCCGGCACGAACAGAACGGCGCGGACCCCGGATGCCGCCGCCGAGGCAGCCAGCGCAGTGGCCGCGTTGCCGGTCGACGCGGCCGCGATGGTGTCGTGACCGTATTCCACCGCTTTTGCCACAACGAGTGCCGAGGCACGGTCTTTGGTGGAGCCACTCGGGTTGCGGGTATCGTCCTTGATCCAGAGGTCCGGGGCGTTCAGATGCTGCCGTAGGCGCTCGACCGCCAGCAGTGGCGTACCCCCGACCGCGAGCGGCGGCCACCTGGCCGGCGAGTCGAGTGGCAGAAAGTCGACCAATGCCTCCGGGCTCGACATCGGTGCGGCGGGCCAGGCGGTGGGTAGGCTGTTCAGTTCGACCTCGAGCACGCCGCGTGTCGAGCAACCCGGTTCCTGCATCCCGGCGCACACGGGGCACAACAGGTCGACCTCGTCTTCTGCGTAGTGCTCGCCGCACTCGCTGCACCGGAACCGGAAGCTAGCCATGCCGTCCTCCCGACGCGTTACATCGTCAGCGCCATCAGCGCCTTTTGTACGTGCAGCCTGTTTTCGGCCTCGTCGAAGACCACCGACTGGGGGCCGTCGATCACTTCGTCGGTCACCTCACGGCCGCGATCGGCAGGTAACGGGTGCATATAGATCAGATGATCCTTGCCGAGGGCCATGCGATCGGCGTCGCAGACCCAGTCGTCGTACCGCCGCATCATCGCCGACCCCTCTGCCAGATCCGTAGTGGTGAGCAGAGGCCCCCACGACTTGGGAACCACGACGTCGGCATTCTCGAATGCGTCCTCGAACGTGTGGGTGATTTCGAATTTCGAGCCGGCGGCCTCGGCATTGGCTTTGGCCTGGGCTTCGATCTCGGGCATCAACCGGCACTCGGGTGGATAGGCCAACGTCACGTCGATGCCCATGCGCGGCATCATGAGAATGAGGCTTTGCGGCACCGAGATGGGCCGCAGATAGTCGGGCGCGCAGGTCCAGGCGACGCCCAGTTTGAGGCCGCGCGTGTCGCCGAACTTCTCGCGTATGGTCAGGTAGTCGGCGAGGATCTGGCACGGATGATAGACATCGCACTGCATATTGAGCACCGGAACGCTGGCGTTGTCGGCGATCGCGTTCAGGTAGGCGTTGCCCTGGCCCAGTTGGCAGTGCCGAATCGCGATGCCCTCGCCGTAGCGAGATAGCACCTTCGCCGTATCGCGAGCTTCTTCGCCGTGGCTGATCTGCATCTTGTCCGGCGACAGGTAGATGCCGTGGCCGCCCAGCTGGGTGATGCCGGTCTCGAACGAGTTGCGAGTTCGAGTCGAGGCATCGAAGAAGATCATGTAGAGGGTTTTGAGGTCGAGCAGCCGCGTCGGCGTGCCGGCGGCACGCTCGTGCTTGAGTTCCGCTGCCAACTCGAACAACGACTCGAGCTCGTCCACCGCCCAGTCCTGGGTCGTGATCAGATGCTTGCCCTTGAGGTCGGTGCGCATGTCGTTCCGGTTCCTTCAGTCGTTGCTGACGAGTTCATCGGCGCGAGCCGCGAGGATCTCGGGGATCAACGAATAGACCGCAGCCGCACTGACGAGGTCGTCAATCGCGACCCACTCCTCGGTGGTGTGTGCCAGTTCTTCGAGTCCCGGCGCGAAACCGGCGGTGGGAATGCCGAAACGCCCCATGCTGGCGACGCCGTTGGTGGAGAAGCCCCAGCGGGAGATGCGCGGCGCCGAGCCGGTAACGGACTCGACCGCGGCCGCGAGACCCTGCACGAGAGCGTGCTCCTCCGGCAGGACCCAGGTGGGAAAGACTTTGTCCTGGCGGGCCTGATAGCCCCGCCAGCTGGTCTCGTCGTATTGCAGCAGCTCCACCTCTGCGTCTTCGATATTCGGCAAGGAGCGGAGTTCGTCGAGGGCGATCTCCACAGTCTCGCCGGCTGTGAGCCTCCGATCGATGGTGATGCGGGCGCTGTCTGGCACAGCATTGAGCGACGGGGTCGTGCAGGCGATGGAGGACACCACGACCGAGCCGGTGCCGAGAAACTCGTCGTGTGCCAGGCGAGTATTGAGTTGCTCCACATCCGAGACGATGCGGGCCATCTTGTAGACGGCGTTGATGCCCTGGTCCGCGTGCGCCGCGTGGGCCGACCTGCCATGCGTCGTGATCGTCGCCTCGACCCGTCCCCGCTGGCCACGATAGACGCCGAGGTCGGTGGGTTCGCCGATCACCACCACGTCGGGCTTGATGCCCTCGGTGCCGATCAGATGCAACAGACAGTGCCCGTCGCAGTCCTCCTCCATGACGGAGGCCGACAGATAGACGGTTACGCCCTCGGGCACGCCGCGGTCCACGAGCAGCTTCAGCCCGTAGGCCATGCACGCGACCGCCGGCAATTCGTCCACGGCTCCGCGGCCGAAGATCTTGCCGTCCTCGAGCTTGCCTTCGAAGGGGTCGAACTCCCAGTTGCCGGGATCGCCGACCCCGACACAGTCCAGGTGCCCATCCATGAGGATCTTCAGGGGGCCGTTGCCGACCCGTGCGACAACATTGCCGAGTTCGTCGAACCAAGCCTCGTCGAAGCCCAGCTTGCGGTACTCGGCAAGGATACGCGCACAGCGTTCGCCCTCCTGCAGGCTCTCGGCGGGAATCGCGATCATCTCGCGCAGGAACGTGACGATATCGTCGCGGTGCTGACGGGCAGCTTCCAGGGCCGTTGGAGCGGTATCGCTCATGGGTTCTCCTGGCGGGCGCGTATGACATCGAGCGCGCCGCTATCGCTGTTGAAGGTCGCGATGCGTTCGTCCCACTCGTCGAGTTGTCCGACGAGGTCCGTCCAGAAAGCAGGACTCCAGAGCGCGTCGAGTTCTTCGACGCTCTTGCCCTGTTGCTCGACCCAGGTGAAGTACTTCAGGTTGTGGATACGTTTGCGATCGGTGAAGCGCAGCTCCTGCAGGTGATCGGTCGTGGTGCCCATCAGGTAGCGCTCGTAGTGGCCGGCCGCGTTGACGGCCGTGTATGCACCGCGCTCCTCGCGCAGCTCTTCGAGCCTCGTTTCGTACATGTTCACCGAATCGGTAAACGACGTGAACAGGATGTCGTTGCTGTCCATCTCGTAGTAACGGGCAGTCTTGATAGCCGCCAGCAGGTTGCAGATGCTCGAGATCCCGAGCAGGGGCAGGGAAGCAAGGGTCTCGTCGGTCACGCCGCATCGCGACAGTTCCTCACTGCCGGCGGGTTCGTTGAACAGCCGCAGCAAGCGCATCGTGGCCTCGTCATCGATGGCTGCCACCATGTCCGTGTTGCGCGCGTTATGGATCCACGGCACATGCTTGTCGCCGATGCCCTCGATGCGATGGGCGCCAAAACCGACGCTCAGGAGTGTCGGACATTGCAGGGCCTCGGCGGCGGTGATGCGACACTCGGGGAAGTGCCGCTTGAGGTAGTCGCCGGCCGCGAGCGTGCCGGCGGAGCCGGTGGCGCCCACCCATGCGGCGATGCGGCTGTCGCCGCCGATGCACTCCCACACCGAGCGCACCGCGGGACCGGTGACGCCGTAGTGCCACAGATAGTTCCCGAACTCGTCGAACTGGTTGAAGATCACCGCCTCGGGGCGCGTACGCGCGATCTCCCGGCAGGCGTCGAAGATCTCCTTGACGTTGCTCTCGGAGCCCGGTGTGGCGAGAATCTCGGCACCGATCTCATCGAGCCAGCGGAATCGTTCGCGGCTCATTTCCTCCGGGAGGATGGCCAGTGAGTCGCAGCCTAGAAGGGCCGAGTCGAAGGCGCCCCCGCGGCAGTAGTTACCGGTCGACGGCCACACGGCCTTGTGCGAGGTCGGGTCGAACTGGCCGCTGATCAGGCGCGGCACCAGGCAACCGAAGGCAGCGCCGACCTTGTGGGCCCCGGTTGGAAAGTGCCTGCCGACCAGGCCGACGATCCGTGCCGGCACTCCGGTAACCGCTGACGGAATCTCGATGGCGTTGACGTTGCCGAAGCCGCCGCTGGCCACATCGTTGCGCCAGGTAATGCGGAAGAGATTGAGCGGGTCGATAGCGTCCATGTCGAGCGAGGTCAGCGCGCTGGACACCGCCGGATCGATGGTCGCCGGATCGCGCATCTGCGCGAAGGTGGGGATCAGGATGCCGCGCTCCCGGCATCGATCTAGAGCGCGCTGGCGGATCTGGTCAGTGTCCGGCGAGGTCAAGGCTCTCTCCTTTGCGAGTTCCTGGAGTCTACCGCCGTCCTGGTTGTCCGTCAGCCGAGGTATCGAGCGCCCCATTGGAGTGCATGGAACCGCTCCCAAAGCGCTGTGGAGTGTTCCGCCGCCTCGTTGGCGATCGCGGCGGGGTCGACGCTGGTGTGTCTGTGGTCCTCGAGCAGTGTCCGGCCGCGGGCGATCGTGTGGCGCACGGGATACTCGGCGGCGGCATATACGAGGTGGCCGAAGAGATTGGCCGCCTGCAGGGGCGTCGGCGGGACGGCGTCGACGGCAATCACGTCGGCGGGGGCCCCAACCCGTAGCTCGCCGAGCAACGGCTCGTTGAAGAAGCGGCGGGCAATTTCGACATTGGCGTCGAGCAATCGCGGCTGGGCCTCGAAGCCGGCGCTCGGATCGGCGCGGGCATGGCGTTGGCCGAGAAAGCCGAACCGTAGCGCGCGCAGTATCGACGAAGACATGCCGTCGGTGCCAAGGCCGACCAGGCAGCCGCGGTCAGCGATCTCGGCGACGTCGAGGCGCCCGACGCCGTTGTTGGCGTTGGACTCGGGATTGTTCAGGATCGCGGCCTGGCAACGGGCGATCGTGGCGTAGGCATCCTCGTCGAGGTGAATGGCGTGGGCAAGCAGCGCCCGGTCGTCGAGCAACCCGTAGCGCTCGAGGCGGGTCACGGGGTCAGTGCCGAAGTGCCGGCGCGTTTCCTCGCCATCGACCGGGTCCTCAGCTACGTGGATATGGCAGCCGGCATTGGCGGGGCGGAGTCGCGCGATCTCGCGCAGAGTGTCATCGCCCAACGTGAAGCTGGCGTGGAGACCGAACACGCCGCGAATACGGGCGTCGTTGTCCCGCGCCTCGAGGAACCTCAGGTTCTCGGCGATGCCGGCCATGGCACCGTCGCGACCGTTACGGTCGGTGACCTCGTAGCAGAGCACCGCCGAGAGTCCCGCCCTCTCGACGGCCGCGGCGATGGTGTCGAGGCTGCCATCGATGAACGACGGCGACGAGTGGTGATCGAACACTGTGGTGCAGCCCTGGCGGACACATTCCGCAGCGCACAGTTCGGCCGAGAGCCGCACGGTTTCCGCATCGAGCGCGCGGTCGAGTCGCCACCAGAGGCGGTCGAGTACTTCGGCGAAGTTGACCATGGGTGCGCCCGCATCGAGTCCGCGCGCCAGAGCCGAGTAGAAGTGATGATGCACGTTCACCAGGCCCGGCATGATGAGGCCGCCGTGGGCGTTGAGGACGTCGGCGTCCGGATATTCACGCCGTAGTTCGTCCGCCGGCCCCACTTCGACGATGCGGTCTCCATGCCAGGCGACCCCGCCGCAGGAGATCACATCAGGGCGCGGTCCGCCCGTGATCACCACGCCGTTGCCGAGAATAGAGGTCATGCTGGCGCCTCCTGGCGTCGGACCCAGGCGCCCGTGCCTTCTGGAGCAAAGAACTCGGTGCCGTCCACGCGGCGTTCGTACGCCAACTGTCCGCGCACGTACGTAGCCGTTACCCGGCCGGTCAGGGGCTGGCCGTCCAATGGTGTGTAGCGGTTGAGATTGTGCATCTCGTCGGCGCGCACCGTCCAGCGGGCGGTCTCGTCCAACACGACAAGGTCGGCATCGAGGCCAGGCTCGATGCGACCTTTGCGCTCGGCGATGCCGAAGAACCGCGCCGGGGCGGAGGCCGTGATCTCGGTCAGGCGGTCAAGCGTTATGCGTCCCTCGGACACCCCGGCCGAGTACAGGTAGGGCAGCATCAGTTCGACTCCGGGCACGCCGCCGTAGTCACTCCAGATCGAACCAGTGTGTTTCTCTTCGGGCCATTGGCCCGCGGCGTGATCGGTAGCCACGTACTCCAGTTCTCCGCTGGCCAGACCCCGCCACAGCCTCTCCTGGTCGCTGCGAGACTTCACCACCGGCGCGGTCTTGAGTACGGCACCGAGTCGGGCCAGATCGAGATCGGTGAAGGCAAGGTACTGAGGACACGTCTCCGCCGACATCGGCAGGCCTTCGGCTCGCGCGTCCGAAATCACGTCGAGCGCGTCGCCCGAGGCGACGTGGACGACGTGGATGCGAGCGCCGGTCTCACGGCAGAGGTCACGCAGCGTCGACACGGCCAGGACCTCGGCGCGCGACGGGCGTGACGCGGCGTAGTCGAGCGGGTCGTTGTTGCTCGCGTTCTGCAGCCGAGCAGCGAGCTCCCGTACGAGGTCGCGATCTTCGGCGTGCACCCCCACGGGAATGCCGAGGCGCCGGGTCTCTTCGAGGACATCCCGAATCTGAGCGCGATCCAGGTCGGTGAAGGTTTCCATGCCGGAGAGCATGTAGACCTTGATCGCGGCGACGCCCGCTTCGACCAGTGCCGCCAGATGCTCGCGCCAACCAGCCGTTGCGAGCGCGTTGCCTGAAACCCCACCCCAGAGCATGAAGTCAACGTGCGCCTTGGGCTTGATCACGGTGAGCTTGTTCTCGAGGTTGGCTAGGGTCGTAACCGGCGGCAACGAGGTACAGGGCATGTCGACGATGCACGTCACTCCTCCTGCGGCCGCGGCCCGTGTGCCGGTGGCGAAGTTTTCACGATGGGTGAAGCCCGGATCGTCGAAGTGAACGTGCCCGTCGATGCATCCGGGTAGCACCAGCGCTCCCCGGAGATCGATGGTTTCGTCGACACCGACCCCTGATGCCCCACTGCTGCGGACCTCCTGGATGATGCCGTCGCTGACCAGAATATCGGCGGCCGCCGTGGCATCGCCGCCCGAGGGCACTCGCAGGTTCGTGAAGCGCTTCTTCATACCGTGGGTCCCGGCCGCAGCGCGTTGGGACGATGAGCCCGAAATACTGAGTCCCAGGTGGTCTTGAGCCGCCACAGGATGGCGGTGTCGAGGCCGTCGAAACTGCCGGTCATGTGCCCACGCGTTACCTCGAAGGGTTCGAGTGTCATCTCCAACCGGAATCCCTCGCCGCTGACGAGAGCGCGGTTGCTGGCAGGCGCCGGCTCGAATCGCATCATCGTGCCATTGAGACGGGCATGCAGGGTCCCGCCGTCGTGAGCGAAGCCGTCGGCAACGTTGGCGCTGAGCGCGGCGAGCGAATGAAACAGCCGTTCCTTGAGCAGGAACGGCGCCCCATGTTCCGGGCAATACAATTCGCAGTTAGAACATTCGTTGCAGCCCGCCTCCAACACGGCGAGCTGATGAGCCTCGCGCAGCACGAAGCCGCTACCGGCGGCCCTGTGGATCGCGCCGTCGTCCCCGGCGGACAGGTGCTCGGTGCTGACCGTGGATGGGGTGGTGACGTAGGCGAAGATGGCGTCGTTGGGACAGGCCGCAATGCACAGGTCGCAGTTGATGCAGTCGTACAGGGCGAGCTGTGAGTCGATTTGCCGTGGCGCCTTGGTGTTGTTCGTGGCGTGATACGCCGGATCGTGGGCTAGCGCCGCGACGATCGCCGCGCCGTTGCTCTTGCCGGCAATGCGGGATGCGCGCAGCAGTATGGCTTCGCCGTCGAGCCCCGCGGCCGCCGCCGCAACGCGTATCGCTGCGGGCAGTCGGTCGGGCTGCTCGCGAGCCATGCGTCGCATGGCGTCGCCCTCGCCGAACCACCACGCGGCGGCGCGCGCGTCATCTCCGCAGGCCGCTTCGATGGCGTCGCTACTGTGCTCCTGCGCGGCCAGGACATACGCCTCTCGACTGGTCACTCCGAGCTGGCGCATGGCGCGTTCGAGCGCGCGCAGGTATCCCGGCAGGCGTCCATAACCTCCCTGACGCAGCAGGTCGGTACAGGTCGTCACCGGCACCATGCCGCACGCCACCGCGGCGGCGAAGTTGCCGGCGTTGATGCCGGCCGAGAACGACACCGGCAGCTCGAACCCGATGTCTTCGCGGAAGCGCTGCATCAGGGTCATCGAGATGACGTGCAGGGGCGGTCCCGACAGGTACATGTAGGGGTCGGTCTGGGTAGGGAAGATCGCCGGATCGTTGGCGATCACCAGGGTGTTGGTGAATTT
>JAJCXS010000192.1 GCA_029263335.1 Acidobacteriota bacterium
TCTCGTCGTCGAGTTCTTCGAGCCGCTGCTGCAACGCTCCGGTTAGCCTGCCCTTGGGCGCGTCGAGGATTCGGCCTATTTCTCTGAGTGGCAGCCCGGCGCGGCGATAGGTGCAGATCCGCGCCAGACGCTCTTCGTCGCTTGCCGAGTACCGACGGTAGCCGGCGGCGGAGCGCCCCGAAGCCCGTAGCAACCCGATACGCTCATAGTAGAGCAGCGTGCTACGCGACAGCCCGTAGCGCTTGCCGAGTTCAGTGATGCGCATGGGTCCCGCCCAGCTTTTCGCCGGTCTGCAGGTAGTGACGAAGCCGCTTCGTCATCATCTCCATGTCGCTCGCGAACCTGGCGGCAGGATATCGATCCACCCAGTCGCGGCCGGCGGCATCGATGCCTGTGTGCGTGTAGACCCAGTGGAGCGCGGTCTGACCGTCGTTCGTTGGCGTCAGCCTCACTTCCAACAGGCAGGCACGGGAGGCTCCGGCGGTTCGACTGAAGTCGATCGCGGAGCCTGGCTCGAAGCGAGTCACGATCCAGGTCTCGGTTCCGCGACCGCCCAGGTCCGTCAGGAAAACGCAGCCGAGTTCGGCAACACCGGATTCCGAGTAGATCACCTCACTGCTCCATCCGTCGATCCAGTCGGACTCCCGTACCGGGCAGAGCAGCGGAAAGATAGTCTCCGCATTCGCGTCGATCGTCATCGCGTGGGTATGACTTACCCGGTTCCCTTGCATGGTCATGGCGAGGCCTCCTGCCGTGTCTTCAGTGTATGTAGCACTGATCCTAAAGTGTGAAGTTATAGACAGGTCAAGCGTGTCGCCCCAACGCGCACCGGCCCGCGATGTCATGTGCCCGGTGAGCCTGGAAGCCGAGGTTTCCCGTGTCTCTCAGCACAAGGAGCACGCGCGGACGCTTGGTTGCTGTCGTGCATCAAACCCCGGGGAAACCACCATGCGCAACGGAACGGTATTGGCACTATTGGCAGTTCTTTCATTGAGTCTCGGTGCTCGCGAGGCGACGTTCAGCGTGCCCGGCAAGTGGGACATTGAGCGTCGCGCGAGCAGCATCGGAACGGTCCTGGACACGAGTGCGATCCGCGACAACGCTGCCATCAAGGGCGTCTGGGAAGTTTCGCGGAAGCTGGGAGACATCGCTCACGACCCCTCGGCGCCGGTCAGCTGTGCCTTCCGCCACTTCGACACCAGCGTTTCCGATCGCGGCCGGGTGCGCTTCACCGTGCTCGTGGATGGCGATGCAGTTCACTCCCAGCGAGTCGTGATTGGGGCGGACGTTCCACGCGCGGCACAGGCGGCTGTCGCGGGGATGGACCTGACAGACTTCGGCGCGGACACACTCATCACGTGTCGAGCCAAGGTACAGAGTCCGACGCGTGTGATGCGCGGCTCCAGCGCACTGCTGAGCCTGAACGTAGCTGGGAGCCTCAATGGTGCGGAGACGAGGTTCGGATCCGTCGGTCCGGAGGCGTCACCGCGACCTGCTAGCAGCGTTGGTCCGAGGCGAGTGCCCACTGGCTGGACCATGCGTGCGCCGCGACATCGCAGTGCCGTCGTGGTGACGGCGCGAGCAACGAAGAAGTCGACCCCGGCCAAGGGGAAGTGGGTTGCTCACCAGAGGCTGGGCCAACTTGCCGGTGGGGCCTTCGCTCAGTTGATCTGCGGCCTGCGTTTGCCGGCAGCGTCGGACTACAAAGGCAAGGCGGTTGGTGTCATCAAGGTTGATGGTCGGCAGGTGTTCCGCAAAAGCGTTGGACTAGAAGCCTCGCTGCTCTTCCTGGCCTCGCTCACGGACCTGTCTGACTATGACGCCGACGCGGAAGTGGATTGCACCGTGACCGTGAAGGGAACGACGAAGGTACCGACGGGGACGGTAGCCACCGTGCAGACCAGCGTCTCGGCGAGGGTCGACTAGGCTTCGGCGTCGCACGCGCTGATCACGCCGGATCTCGAGTCGGGCGGGATAGTCTCGCGTGCTCGCCAGCGTGCGCTCTCAGGTCGACCCCGGTCTTCAGCGCGACCAACAGCAGCACCCCCACGGTCTTCGTGCCGGTGAGAATCACGAGAAACCCCATGCCGATGATGGTGACGTGCATGACGATGACGCGGGTGTAGGGCTGTGTCATCAGCTGTCGCAGCGAGGCTCTCAGATTCTCGCCGCGGCCCATGTAGTTGGCTACGAACGAATAGCCGTGGCTGATTAGCAGCGAGCCGACGACGAGCAGTGCTCCGGGCCGCTCGAGGATCGCGGCGAGGGTCGCAAAGAACATGTCCGGCACGGAGTCGGCTGGCCCTGACAGGCTCCAGGCGGCGGTCTCGTCCTGGAACAGAGCCATTAGGAAGAAGCCGTGCACGGCCGTAAACATGCCGTAGTGCACAACAAAGAACGGCACCATCAGGAGCTTCGTGAACCAGGCCACCGGATTCGCCGGCTGCACCAACATCATGCGCAGCACGTTGAACACGCCGATGACCACATTTTCGATCCAGTACAGCAGGAGCACATCAAACACACCCCAGCCCAACAACAACACGCCCATAACGGGAACCATGTTGGCCGCGATCAGGAGCCACGCGGAGGGTGTGAGCCAATCGAGTCGTGCCATGCGGCGAGTGTATTCGCGGGAACGTCACCGCCGTTCGACAAAAAACGAAGGGATCGCGTTCTTTTTCGTAAAAAAGGCAACTCATGCAGTCTATAAACAGAGAGAGGTGCGCTGAGTGATGGCCGCTTTGATCCCTGATCCCTGATCCCTGATCCCTGATCCCTGATCCCTGATCCTTGATCCCTGATCCCTGAACATGCACGGGACCCGCCCCGAACTGAACTCCTGGAAGGAGATTGCCGACCGGCTGGACGTGTCGGTCCG
>JAJCXS010000193.1 GCA_029263335.1 Acidobacteriota bacterium
ACGCCAAAGCGGCCGGCACGACATTGTCCGCGGTGCGATCGCCGCGGGCCGGCGGTGGATCGTCAAACCGTCGTCGCGGTAACGCGCGGACCGGTGGCGCCAACCCAGGAGTACTGGCTGTGCCGCCATCTCGGATGCTCGATCGTGTATCACGGCGATCAAGGAGCAACCTGCAGTGTCGACGATCTGCATGTGATGCCCGGGTTCAAGGTGTCCGGACCCGAGGGAATCGTCTGCTACTGCTTTCTGCACTCCCGCGGGGAGATCGAGGCTGACCCGCGGACCGGAAGCGCAACCACCGTGGCGCAGCGCATTACGGCCGAGATCAAAGCCGGCAACTGTGCTTGCGAAGTGCGCAATCCGGAGGGTCGCTGCTGCCTAGGAGAAGTCAGGCGAATCGCGGGTCGCAGCTAAGGAATGTTCGTCGGCTCGAGAATCAAGCCGGCGCCCAGGTCTTCGAGCACCGGACAGCACCCGGATTCGTCGTCGGCGATCTGACCGTCACACAACGCGATGGAAGCGACGAGATCGCGCTCGAACTCGCGTAACAGCTCGATTCGCCGCTGAACCGTGGCCAGCTTGTCGTGCAGCTGGCTACGCATCGACCGACAACTGCTTTCCGCGCCCTGCCGCAGCGTCAGCAGCCCTTGAATCTCGCGCAGAGAAAACCCCATTTCTTGCGCGGCCCGGATGAAGCGCAAGGTGTCCACCTGAGCCTGGCTGTAGAGCCGATACCCGGACGTCGCTCTCCGCGCAGGGCGAACGAGCCCGCGGCGCTCGTAGAACCGCAGGCCCTCGACGCTCATCCCGACGAGGCGCGCCGCCTCGCCGATGCGATATTCCATCTCGCAGCCTCCCGGTTCGTCCGTCTCCCTTGACCCTGCACCATGGTGCAGGCCTTAAGATTGACGATCATACGCTGCCGCGCAAGGTTCAAGCACAGAGACGTCCGGGCCGTCTCGGCCCTATCGTCCGGCAGCCGCGCCATCGAACCCGGGGGAGATCGGAGCATGGACAAGGGGGAGGACGAGCGGTCCGAGTTCGAGGGGACGCTCGAGTACGTCGCGGCGCGCTGGCATGCGGCCGACCGCGCCACCCTTCGTCACGCTTTCGCCCTGCTGGCCGAGGGCCGCGCCGTTGCGTCCCAAACGCTGGCCGAGCAGGCGGGCGTGAGTGATGCGCGAGCACGCTCAGCACTCGAGTCTGGACCGATTGGCCTCGACGCCGAGGGGAAGCTAGACGAGCTGTTCGGCATCATGTTGGATCCGACGCTGCATCGCGTGGAGATCGAAAACAGGACCATCTTCACCTGCTGCGCAGTCATTGCCCACACACTGCCGATGCTCCTTGATCGGCCGGTCACCGTCGAGTCGGTGGACCCCCTGAGCCGACGCATCGTACGGCTCCGCCTCCACCCCGATTCCGTTGAACGTCTCGAACCCAGCGGGGCCGTAGCCTGCTTCCCGACGACACCGGATGGCACGCATTTCACCGACGTGCGCGAGGCCTTTTGTTCGCACCTCAAACACTTCGCGGACCTCGATTCGGCACGAGAGTTCGCCGCCCTCAACGCCAGGCGCCGAATCGTCTCGGTCGTGGAGATGCACGCGCTGGCACGAAGGCTGGTTGACCGAATCTGGCCCAACTGACCTCGACATCGTCCGAGGCGCAACCGGGGCGGCAGGCTCCTATTGCCCGCCTTTCAGGTCCTCCAGAAACTCGCCAATCGGTTGCTGGTTGAGTTCCCGATACTCAGGGTGTTCGTCGAGCCATTCGTTCATATGCTCTTCTGACCAGAAGAGATTGTCGACTGCTCAACCACCCCCTCGCTGGACCCAGACAGTGTCCGGATCCAGATGCGTGATCTCGGCGGCGGAGATCTCCACGTTGATCGGCAGGTAGCCGTGGGCGCAGGAGTCTTCGATCGTGAAGCGGCTGTCTTTGTATTCGTCGCTGTTGACCAACAGCAGAAAGTCGACTGCTCACCAAACGTCGAGCGGCGCTTCCCCCTCGATGCGAACGGTGTGGAAGTTGTGCTGCAGCGGGCCCGCCCAGCGGCGGAATCCCGGCGCGAGTTCGAATCCCAGTGCGTTGTCTGCCGAGGCCAGGAAACCCGATGACTCCATAAAGGCAAGTCGGGCCGCCAAGTCGCTTTCCGGCATCTCGAACACACGGGCAGCCTCGGCCGATGACGGCAACGCACCGTCCTTCTCCTGCATCAGGATCAGGTACTTGGCCAGCCGCTTCTCCAGGTTCGAGAACAGGTAGTTGTTGGCGCCCCACCACTGCAGGTTCCTCGCCAGGCTGTCGTTGGCTCGCAGGTGTCTGACCACCTCGAGGCGAAGGCCGTCGTCCGCTTCGAGACCGATGTACTCGATGGCGTGTGGAATCGATGTCGAACTGAACTGCCGTTGCCAGTCTTCCAGCAGATAGTCGACAACCCGGTGGGCGTCCGCCGACAGATCTTGCCCATGAACCGGTGGCGGAACTGCCAGGCTCACGCCCAGCAACGCCACCATGAAACAAGCCGCTGTTCTTCGCATGTGACCTCCTCGGTCGTGAGTCATGACGAGCCGCCAAGGAGCGCACGAACATCAGCGATCACGCGTTCGTCAAGTCCCGGCAAGGCACCGACGTACTTGCGTACCTGCCGGCCCTGCTGGTCGATGAGCAGATAGGTGGGATAGCCGATCACCCCATAGTCGAGAGTCAGATCGTCGTCCCCTATGACGACTCGGTACTCGATGCCGTGCTGGTCGGCGAAAGCCTGAACGTCCTCGCCCGGCCCGGAGTACACCGCGTAGCCGATCACCGCGAAGTCTTCGCCGGCGAGCTCATCCTGCACGTGATTGAGCTTCGGCACCGCGGCGACACAGGGGCCGCACCAAACCGCCCAGAAATCCAGGAGAACGACTTTGCCCCGCAGCTCGGATCCGGCGAAGGCGATTCCGTCGAGATCCACGCCGGTGAAGTCGGACGGCAGCGACTCCGGATCGAACGCGGCGACCTGCGTCGGCGTCGCGGCAGTCGTTGATCGCGGCGACTGCGCTGAAACCACGTGCGACCCCACCCCGATGGCAAGAACGATCGCCAGTGTTCTAGTCACTCGCACTGCGAAGCTCCTCGGTTAGTTGATTCGCCAATTCGTCGTCGAGGTCGCCGACGAGAATGATGTTCACGTCGTCGGCGCTGAAGATCCTGCCGACGAGGTCGGTCCCCTCCCAGGCAAAGCTCGTGTAGGCAATGCCGGAGTGTGTGCCGCGAGAGGCGGTAGCGGCGCCGAACGATACCGGATGGTCGTCGTGGCACTCGAACACGTCGAGCTTGTCTTGCGGTGACTCGTAGCGCAGCTGGACCGTGTAGCAGCACACGTCTTTGAGCAGCTTGGCGCTGGTGAGGCGGTAGCCGCCGGGCAGTGTGTCGGGCATGCGCGGCCGGAACTCGAGTGGCTCCGCAACCACGTCCAGCATGGCATCGAGGGCCTTGTATTTGTGCCAGAACGCGTCGGGCGACCCGGCACTGACGTGCTCGACGTAGTCGCCTACGGTCAGGGCAAAGGGTGTGGCCACCAGCCCACTCGTCGGTGGCGCTGCGGTGCTCCGCGCCGCCAGGTACGGGTAGGCATAGCCGAGCCCCAAGGCGACGATGAATGTCGCGGCCGCCAACCTCAGTTCCGGATTCAATGCGCCACCGGTCAACTGCGCCCACACGAGGCGAGATCGTCGGGTGCGCAGCTTGTTGCCAACGCCCTCCCAGATCCGCAAGCTGGCCGGCTCGGGCAGCTTGATGTCCGCGATGTCGCGCTTGAGTGCCACCAGTGCGTCGCACGAGCTCTGACATTCGCAGCAAGTGTCCAGGTGCGCCTGAACGTGGCCGGCTTCCTGCTCGGAGAGTTCCGCATCCACATAGGCGCTGAGCAACTCCGCCGACCGCTCGCATGGTGTCTGTGTACTCACTGCTCGCTCCAGAGGGCGCGTCGGGAGATTCCGGGTAGCTCCCCGTCCCGATCCGACCTCACTGCTGGGATCTCGGCTTCAGAGATTGGATGCGCTTGTCGCCTGGTTTCTTCCGGCGGCCGTGAGAGTTGTTCGATGATGCCGCGCAGGCGCCCCCGTGCCCGGTTGAGACGAGACCCCACCGTGCCCACAGCGATCTCGAGCGTTTCGGCGATCTCGCGATACCGATAGCCCTGAAGGTCGTGAAGCACGATGACGGCCGCGTCGTCCTGGTCCAGCTTCGCGAGCGCACGCCGCACCAGGTCGCGCCTCTCGTGATGGTCGGCCGAGGTCGGTGCACTCGGCTGGGCCCAGGCGCCGCGCTGGTCACCCGTCTGTATCTGTTCGAGCTTGCGGCGAGCCGCCTCACCACGTCGACCGGCCCCATAGAGACAGTTGAGCGCGATGCGTGTCATCCATGACACGACGCGGGCATCACCCCGGAACTTCGGAATCGCCTCGTAGGTGCGCAGGAAGGTGTCTTGCACCAAGTCTTCGGCCAGGGAGGGGTCGCGACACTGCGCAACCAGAAACCTGTAGATCGCTCTGTGATGTCGCTCGAACAGCGCACGTCGGGCCCAGTCCGCACCACGTTTGCAGCCGGCAATAACTTCGGCTTCGCTCGCCTCGGGACCCTTGCTCATCTTCTTGATCTGATGCGGCGGCCTGCGGGTTTCTTCCTACGCAGGGCTCGATCTCCTTCAAATCACGCTAACACCGTACGTTGGTACAGGGTCAAGAGCTCTCTGTGGGCCGCATTTCAACGATACGAACGGTGTACGGCGACGAAGCGGTCGGCGTCACGTCCTCGACCCAATCGAGCACCTCGGCGCGCAGCCAGGCCGGCCAGTCGCGCCCCTCCGCATCATCCATGCCTGGCGCAACGGTAAACCGCTGGCCCGTGCCCACGACCCGAACTTCGCTGCTCGCTGTCGAGCTCTCCGGTTCGGCGGTTGCCTCGACATAGATGCGATTGGGGAAGATCTTCATGTCCCAGAGCACCTGCACGAACTTCAGCGGGTCCGCGGTGAAGTCTTCGTACACCAGCACCCGTACCTTGAGATCGCCCACTGCTGCCTGCACCTGGGCGACACCCGGAATCTCGCCCAGCGCTGCGATGGCCGCGTCGGCCGTCTTCTGGTTGCAGGGCATGAACAGAACCACCTCTACGGCGTGTATCTCGGCCACTACCGGCTGCGCCGAAGACAGTACGGCGGCGGCAAACACCAACATCGCGATGCGCATGAGTCCTCCTTGTCTGTTCGGTTGGATGGCTCTCGGTCCCGCTTTCTTCGCCGGGAAGAAAGTCCTGGAGTGGCGCATCCAACTTTCAGGTTCTGGCCGATTCATGTTCTGCCCGCAGCGTGTCGTGCTTTCATGTCCGGGTGCAGCGCCTGCGCGCCCTTTCGCTGCTCGCTCGCAACGGGATCGACGAGTGCCGATATTCCTCGAACGATCGAGTCGTTTTCAACCAACCGCAGCTACCGCACGGTGAGCGAGGTTTCCCGATGTCTTCTCTCTGGCAGGACGCTCTCTACGGTCTGCGATCGATGCTCAAACGGCCGGGTTTCAGTGCCCTGACGTTGGCGATGCTCGCGTTCGGGATTGCCGCCAACACGACCGTCTTCACGCTCTACAACGCCGTCTTCCTGCGTCCGCTGCCGTTCCCGCAGCCGCAGCAACTACTGGACCTGGACGAGACTGCGCCCGACTGGAACCTCGAGTACGTCGGCATCTCGTATCCCGATTTCTACTCTTGGCGCGAGCACAACACGACCTTCGATTCGATGGCGGTGTTCACCACGCGCAGCTTCAACCTCGCTGACGAGGGCTCTGCGGACAGGGCGCGTGTTGCGCTGGTAAGTGAGGATATGTTCGCGGTGCTCGGTGTCGAGGCGGCTCTTGGCCGCGGGTTCGCGATCGATGATCACGCCGACGGCGCTGATTTGGTGCTCATGCTGACCGATTGGATGTGGCGCGAGCGCTTCGCGGCTTCGCCTGATGTGGTCGGGTCTACGCTGCGTGTCGACGGCCGGCCAGCGACGGTGATCGGAGTTCTGCCAACCGATGCCATGTTCCCAACCGATGTCGACCTGTGGGCGCCACTGTCGATCCTGCCATCCTGTTGTGGGCCAACGCAGAGCGCGGGTTCGTGGTGGTTGAGCGGTATCGGAAGACTGAAACGCGGCACCACCATCGAACAGGCTGCAGCCGACCTAGACGCCGTGCACGCGGGCCTCGTTGGTGAGTTCGGCAGCTCGCGCGAGGTTGCGACGCCGCGCATCCAGCCGTTGACTGATCGTTATCTGGGCGACGTAAGGCCGACCATGCGGATCATGCTCGCCGCCGTTGGGCTACTGCTCGTGATCACGTGCGCCAACGTGGGCGGCCTAATGCTCGCTCACGGCACCACTCGCGAGGCCGAAGTCGGCGTTCGTATGGCGCTCGGCGCGGGTCGTAGTCGTATTCTCCGTCAGAATCTCACCGAGAGCACGGTACTGGCGTTGTTCGGTGGAGTGGCCGGGCTCCTGCTGGCGCGCCTCGCCGTGACCGTAGTCCTGGGATTGGTCCCACAGGCGTCTGTCGGTTGGCTTCAGTTCACGTTCGATGCGCGGGTCTTCGCGTTCGCGGCGATGGTCTCGGGCGTGGCGGCGATACTGTTCGGCATGGCACCGGCAGTAGCGGCCTCATCGCGCGCTCCCCACGAGGTCCTGCAGCACTCTTCTCTCCGGACCTCGGGCGGCCCAGCAGCCCGACGAACTCTGTCCGCGCTCGTCGTGGTGGAGGTCGCTCTCGCCGTCGTCCTGCTGGTTGGCTCGTTCCTGCTCGTTCAAGCCACGGGAGCGCTGAACGATATCGAACCGGGTTTTCGTGAGGATGTTCTGGCGTTCTCTACCGCACTCCCGACGCTAACCTATCCGGGCCACGACGCGCGACTAGCATTCTTCGAGGAGATCACGACCTCCCTCGGCTCCAGCCCTGGCGTTACGAGCGTCGGACTCACGAGTCACGCACCCCTGGGCGGGCACACCGGCAATTTCTTCGCGGTCGACGACTCGATCCTGTCTGAGGACGACACGCCCGTGGTTCTCACCCGGTTCGTGTCGCCGTCCTACTTCGACACCGTCGGCATCCGGCTGCTCGAGGGTCGCCTCTTCGACGACAGCGACGGCGCGGCCGGGCGCCGCGTCGTAGACAGCAATGATGCCGACGAGGATCACGACAACGACCTGCCGGTGCGGACCGTGATTATCGTCAACGAGACCTTCGCGCAGACGTTCTGGGGTCACACCGACGTGCTGGGCCGCACGGTCCATTCGGGCCGCACCGACTACACCATCGTCGGCGTGACGCGTGACACCAAGCACTACGGCCTGGATGAGGAAATGCGCCCGGGTGTGTTCATCCCGCATCGGTTCTCGATCAACAACACCATGACCGTTGTGGTCCGCGGCGGCGACGATGCAACGCTGCACACTCCCCTGGCACGCGCCGTCGTGCGACAGATCGATGCCGGCGTCCCGATCTTCGCTGACAACACGCTCGCTGAGCTTGTACACGAGTCAATGTGGCAACGTCGGCTCGCTGCCCTGATGATTGGCATCTTCGCGATCGCCGCGTTGGTGTTGTCGCTGGCGGGCATTCACGGTGCGGTGTCGTTCACCATCGGGCAGCGCACACGTGAGATCGGCATTCGCTTGGCTCTCGGTGCCCCGCGGCCCTGGGTCGTGGGTCACCTCCTGCGCCAGGGCATGGTCCTCAGTGCCGTCGGCCTGACCGGGGGCATCGTGCTGGCTCTGGCGGGAGCGGGCTTCCTATCCAACCTGTTGTTCGGAGTCAGCCCGCGCGATCCGGCCACCTACGTGCTGGTCGCCGGGATCCTGCTCTTAGCCACACTAGCTGCCACCTTGTTGCCGGCGCGGCGGGCCTCCCGAACGAACCTCATCGAGTCACTTGGCAGAGAATGAGGCTCCGACAGACACAGTGTCTGCAGCCTCGTTGATCTCTGGGTCACCCGGTGCCTGTCTTGCCTAGCACGAACGCCCACCTTGACGCGCTTGCGCCCTCGCAAGGCGACGAGGGCCTCAAGATGCTCTACTGCACCAAACGCCACTCAGCCGGGGCTCTCTCGAATTAGTACTACATTTGTAGTATCAACACCTACTACGCTTGTAGTACATTTATTGGAAACACCCCATTTTCGAGAGAGGTGACTCGCGTGAACGAATCAGAGATCTCCGCCCTGCCTGCCGCCACCCCTGTCAGTCGGCTGCTACGACTCGCCTTGGGCCTCGCGATGGTCGCGATGGTCGCGTCGCCATTGCTGGGGGCATCCTGGTCAGGCCGGCTACGGGTAGCAGCCGTCGTCGCTGGACTAATCCTGATGTACACAGCGTTGCACCTGCTCGTCAGCCGCTATCTCGGCTGGCTCAATCCGTGGCTCGGCGCGGTGATCGCCGTCGTTCCAACCTTCCTGGTCTTTCTCGGCGGCGGCGTCTTCAGCGCGGGCGCGATCTTGTTCATCGGCCTGTCTTTGCTCCTCATCGCCGCACTCGGCCACCCCGGCTGCGAGGTGCTCGCGTTCCCGGCGCTCTTCCTTCGCCGTCGGACCCACCTGGCCTGCATGCTGTTCACGCCTGTCGACTGGATCGAAGGCAAGATCACCTCGGGGTTACGGTCGAGATAAGTTCTCGCTGCGCGTCTGGGCCTCCTTGTCTTGCGGTTAGTTGACTCGCGACGGAATCATCTTCGCGGGGAAGAAAGAGGCGCTGGGCCGCATCCAAACAGAAGGCTCATCTCATCGAGGAAACGGCGCACGTGTTCAAACTCCAGCATCGACTCCGACACTCCGCAGCGGTGACGCTCATCGTTAGCGGCCTCGCCGTTCTGGGGACGTCTTCTGACGGATCCGTCACAGCCTCCACGCAAATGGAGCCGCCTGCGGTCGGCGTCCGTGCACGACCGGTGGTGGGTGACTCGGCCCCCGAGCTTGGCGCCCATGTCGAGTGGCTGCGCGGCGACAGCGTGCCCAGCTTCGAGACTGGGAACGTCTACCTGGTCGACTTCTGGGCTACCTGGTGCCTCTCGTGCGTGGCGAGAATGCCCCACCTCAGCAACCTCGCTCGCGAACACGCATCCGAAGGATTGAAGGTGCTGGGCATCGCCGTGCTGCAGCAAGGGTCAGGAATGTCGCCAAGCGCGTTCTTGGACATGAAGCCGACGTCGATGGACTACGCGGTAGCGCAGGAGACCGAGCGCGGGACCGTTCCGAAACTCGTGCAGGGACCCTCGGAGGAAGGAGCCCTTCCCTTCCTCTACATCGTCGATCGAGCTGGGCGGATCGCCTGGCGCAGCGATCCGCTCGATCCCTACGCCGGCCTCGAGCCGGCCCTGACTTCAGTCTTGGACGGGACCTGGGACCTCGCCCAAGCCACCGAGAAGGACGCTCATCGCGAACTCATGGAGCGACAAGCCGCGCCACTGCTTCAGGCATTGTCGGAGTCGTCGCGGAGCGGAGACGCGGTGGCCGGCGAACGTATTCGCGAAGAGCTGCTAATGCTCGATGCGGAGCTCTTCGGCCACCAGCTCGCGGCTCTGTTTCAACTCCAGGCGGCTCAGGATCGCGACGTGGCGTTCGAGAATCTGGAGGGCCACATCGAACGGATAGCCAACAATCCGTCCGCCCTGCTGGCGCTTGCACGGGCAGTGGCCGCGGCCGCACCGGCCGACAGCGACGAAAGGAGCCTCGTCGTGAGGCTGGCGACCACCGCGAGCGAACTCAAGGCTGGCAGTGACCCGGACTACGACTGGGCGCTGGCAAAGCTCGTGTTCGGCGTTGGAGACAGCGTTGGCGCAGCGGCGGCCATGTCGCGGGCGGTTGCATCGGCCGAGGGTCAGGGCTGGGACTCCAGCGTCCTCTCGATGATGCGTCGCGAAGCAGCCCGCTACGAAGCCGCGCAGTAGTTTCGAACCCGCGCGTCTGAGGGCCGTCGCGGGAGTCGGACCGGTGCGATACTTGACGGTGATTCACGTCCACCCGCAACGGAGGAGGCTCTCGATGAGCAAGATCTGGAAGACGTTGGCGATCTCGGCCCTGGCGATATCGCTGGCGGGCGCCGGAGCGACGCTGACGGCACAGGAGCACCAGGACGAAGCGGTTCAGGAAGAGGCCGAGCACCACCAGGGTTCGATGCACAAGATGGACTCGGACCACGACATGGGTTCGATGATGGCCATGATGAAACAGATGATGGCCAACATGCACGAACACATGGCGATGATGCACACCATGATGGCCGGCAAACACGGCGGCATGCAGTGCAAGCACGGCGACGGTGAACACGCTGCGAAGGGTAAGGGCATGCACCAGGAAGGCATGCACGGCAAAGAAGGCGAGGGCATGCACCAGAAGGGCATGCACCGCGAAAAGGCCGATGGCATGCACGTGATGAGGTCTGCCGGAGCGGGCGGCCAGGGCATGATGCGCATGCTCGACCCCGCCGCAATCGAGGACGCCGACAGGGCGGCGGCCGCCGCCGACCAGGTCGCAGAGCACCTCGAGATGATGAAGCAGATGATGCCCAAGCTCGAAGCGCAGCTAGAGGCGCTCCGCAAGCGGGCCGAGGAGCTGCGCGTGAGCGACAGCTAAGGCCTTGATGTCAGTCGTTCCGTAAGGTCTCGGCGGGGTCGACTCCCGCGGCGCGCAGCCCGGGGGCAAGCGCGGCGCCCATCACGGCGACGGCCGTTACGCCAACGGTGAGTGTCAACGTGACCGCGTCGAACGGCTCGACCTCGTAGAGCATGCTCGCGATCGTTCGGCCGAGAGCAAGGGCAACCAGAAGTCCCACTCCGAGCCCCAGCGTGAGCAGCAATGCGCTTTCGCCGAGCACCAGCTGAAGAACTTGGCCGCTGCGCGCGCCGAGCGCCATGCGGATTCCGAACTCGCGGGTCCGACGCGTGGCCAGGTACGCGACCGTGCCGGCAAGGCCAACGCTCGCCATCGTCAGGGCAAGAGTTGCAAACAGCATCATCAACTGAGTCGTGCCCCGCTCCGTCGCGACCGATGCAGCCAGCACCTGTTTCATCGTCTGCACCTCGGTAATCGCGACGGCCGAGTCGACGTCAAGAATGGTGTCCTGCAGCTGTTCAATGGTGGGCGGCCGCCCGGCGTCGAGACGGACCAGGACCCGACGCGTGCCTCGCGGATTGAACACCTGCCCGTAGTGCACGTACATCTCCGGACGGGCCGGCTCGCCGAGCCCACGACGTCGGATGTTGCCGGCAACGCCGACAATCTCGAACGTGTCTCCGGTCACGAATCGACGGCCAAGCGGAGAGGTATCCGGGTAGTGCGTGTCGACGAATTGTTGGTTGACGATAACCACCGGCGGAGCGCCATCGACGTCGTCTGGACCGAAGTCGCGCCCGGCGCGAAGGGGAATCCCCAGTGTGGCGAAGAAGCCCGCGTGGACAACCTGGTAGTCGACGAGGATGCTCTCGTCCGGCGGTATTGTCGGATGATCGACGAACGTGATGCTCGAAATACTCGAGCCCCCCGAAAACGGCATCGACCTGACGATCGATGCTGACTCCACACCTGTGACGTGGCGCAAGGCCGACGTGATCCGCTCGTATGTCGCGTTGAGATCATCAGCGGTCGCCTGCCGGACGTCGACCCGCATCGTTACGACACTCTCGGAGAGGACGCCCGGCTCCTCGGCCTGGAGTCGCAGCAAGCTCTTCCCCATGAGGCCAGCCGCCGCGACCAGGGGAACGACGAGCGCAATCTGCGCGATGACCAGCGGTCGTCGCGCCCAGGCACCGGCAGTGGTGCCGCGACCATTCGAAATCTGCCGGATCGCCACGACAATCCCGAGACGAGCACTGCGAAGCGCAGGAAGCAGCGCCGCTAACAGCGCGGCAGCGACCGATACGAGCAGAGCGAAGCCGAACACACCCCAGTCGATTTCGATACGGGCGACGTCTTCGATACCCGGCGGCAAGGCACGCACAATCAGCCGGGTCGAGGAGATCGCCAGCAGCAAGCCAAGCGCCGCACCGATGGTTCCAATCAACAGTGCTTCGCCTAGCACCAGCATGGCCAGGCGCGCGCGTCCGGCACCGAGCGCCGCGCGCACCGCTAGTTCCACACGGCGAGACTCGAGACGCGCGATCGAGAGGTTGCTGATGTTGACGATCGCGACCAGCAACACCGCCGCGACGATCGCGGTCAGGAGCAGCAAACGCTCGCGATACTCGCCTACTCGAGTCTCCTGGAAGTGTTGGACCCGAACGTAGGGAAACTCCTGCTCCGCCGGCACGTTCTGCAGACCCCGAACGAGCGCTGATACCTGTGCGGCAGCAGTGTCGGTCGACGCCCCATCTGCCAACCTCGCCAGAATTCGAATGTTCTCGTTGCGCGCACCGAAGGTCTCCTCGTTGGTGGCGTCGATGGGCAATGGCACCCACACGTCGACGGTCTTGTCCGGGAAGTCGAAGCCGTCGGGCAATACGCCGACCACGGTGTGGATTCCTTCCGTGTAGCGGCTGTCGGCAACGCTGATCCGTTCGCCGAGCACCTCATCGCGACCGCCGAACGCCGTACGCCAGACACGATGACTAATCATCACCACGGGCGCCGCGCCCGGTTCACCGTCGGACAGGCTGATGGCGCGACCCAGGGCCGGCCGAACGCCCAACATGGGCAACAGGGCCGCCGTCACGCCGGCGCTTCCCATCAACCAGGATTCATCGCCGTGAATCACGACCGCCTCGTTCTGAAACCGATATGCGGCCATCGCCGCGAGATCTTCGACGGCATCCTGCATCGCCACATACTCGCGGGGCGTGAAGGGAATCGAGAAGCGGCCTCCCTCGAGCCGGAGCCGAACAACCTCATCGGGCTCCACGTAGGGTGGCGGTTGCAGCAGGACGCCATTGACGACACTAAAGATGGCCGTGTTAGCGCCGGCGCCGAGCGCGAGCGTAAGGATCGCGGCGCCGGCAAAGCCGGGGCTGCGGCGCAACGAGCGAAAGGCAAACGCGACGGCGTGAATCAGACTTGTCAAGTTACTCGAACCGGGGGATCGGATGGGGCGTCCGGCAGCGCCTGTCAGTTGGGCGACTCGGCGTCGAGTCAGGCGGCGCCGCAGTCGCCACAGGTCGGCGGATAAGAGCTGGCGCCAGTACCAGCAGGCCGCCAGCACGCGGCCGGAGGTTTCGCAGCGGCGCCCGTAATCGTCATCGAGTTCCACGCATAGATCCTCCCCGTAGCCAGGAAGGAAACGGCAGATGAGGGCACGCGCGAGGCCTGGTGAGCCGGTTGCCGGAGGCCCGTTCATGCCGAGCCCAGTTCGACGCTGTCCCACATCCGGTCCATCGCGGCCCGGGCCGCTCGGAGTGCGACCTTGCCCTCCGCGGTGAGGCGAAAGTAGCGCCGCGGGCGGCCACCTCGGCCCTGGGTAGGCGCTTCGCGATGAGACGTGACCAGGCCGTCATCCTCGAGCCGGACCAGCGTCACGTACACGGTGCCGATCTCGAGCCTTCGGTCGGCTACCTCGAGAAGTTCGTCGCGAATCGCTGCCCCGAAGGCCCCATCGCCAAGACGTGCGACGGCCAGCATCGCCAACTGCTGTAGGTCCCCTAGGTTCGATGCCACGGTGCTATCCCTTAATTCAGACAATGTCGCATTGATCGAATATGACATTGTCTGAATTGCGTGTCAAGAACGTGCGTCCGCCACGCACAGGCGCGCGCGATAGAATCCCGCGAATCACGTTCCGGCAGACAACTACCGCGGATCCGCATGCTCGAGGCAGTCAACCTTCAGCTCAAGCTCGACAAGGCAGAGTACAAGCCGCGCCTGCGTGCGCTGCAGCGCCATCTCCACAATCTGCAGCGCGCCTGCCGCGAAGAGCAGGTGGGCACTGTGGTGGTGTTCGAGGGATGGGATGCCGCCGGCAAGGGCAGCTCGATCCGCAAGCTAACGGAGCGCCTCGAGCCACGCGCGTTCAGCCTGCACGCCACGCGGGCTCCGCGCACGCACGAGTCGCACATGCCTTGGATGTGGCGTTTCTGGGTGCATCTGCCCTCTTGGGGCAAGATCGGTATCTTCGATCGAAGCTGGTACGGACGCGTGCTGGTGGAACGCGTCGAAGGCACCACGGCTCCCGAACAATGCGAACGGGCCTACGCCACCATTCGCGGATTCGAACGCATGCTTGCCGATGATCGTTTCGAAATCGTGAAGCTGTTTCTGCACATTTCCAAAGAGGAACAGCGACAGCGACTCGAACAGATCGAGGCGGACCCGCTCACGGCCTGGATGGTGGAAGAAGAAGACTGGCGTCACCACGAGCAGTACGACGAGTACCGCACGGCGATCGAATTGATGCTGGAGCACACCGAGACCGAGTGGGCGCCGTGGACGGTGGTCGAAGCAACGAACCGGCACTGGTGCCGAGTCAAGGTCCTGTCGACGATCGCGCGGCAAATGGAAGTGGGCCTGCGGAGTCGTGGCATCGATCCCCCGGCGCCGCCGAAGTCCAAGGGGAAGTAGCGTGCTCGAACAAGTAGATCTCAGTTGCCGCATCGACAAGTCGGAGTACCGCCACGCTCTGTTGGAGGAGCAGCTCAAGCTGCGTGAGCTCGCGTTTCGTATGTACCGGCAACAGCGCTCCGCGGTGATCGTCTACGAGGGATGGGATGCCGGTGGCAAGGGCGGCAATATCCGTCGCGTGACCGAGAAACTCGATCCGCGCGGCTATCACGTCTACCAGATCGCGGCGCCAGAGGGCCAGGACAAGACTCATCATTACCTGTGGCGCTTCTGGCGCCGGCTGCTTCCTCCCGAAGAGAAGCAGATCATCATCTTCGATCGGAGCTGGTACGGCCGAATCCTCGTGGAGCGAGTCGAGGGATTCGCCACCGAACCAGAGTGGCGCCGCGCCTACCGGGAGATCAACGAGTTCGAACGCCACCTCAGGCAGGCCGGCGTGATCATCGTGAAGTTCTGGGTGCACATCAGCCCGGAAGAGCAGCTGCGCCGCTTCGAAGCGCGTGAGGAGACGCCTCACAAGCAGTGGAAACTCACCGACGAGGACTGGCGCAACCGGCAGCAGTGGGACGCTTACGAGGAAGCCGTCGAAGAAATGCTCTTGCGAACCAGCACCGTGACAGCCCCGTGGACAGTCCTCGAAGGCAACGACAAGCGCTTCGCGCGCGTGCGCGCAGCACGCCATCTGGCCGAGACTCTCGCCGCCCACCTCGATGATCCCGAGGGTCGGCTCGAGGAACCGCCTTCCTGAGTCCCCGCTCCTGTGGGTTGTCGCCAGGCGAAGGAAGCTAGAGAATCGGACCTTCGGGTCCTTGATTGCCTCGCTAGCTGCCGTACCAAGGGGATTACGCCATGAAGGTACTTGTCCGCCGAGCACTCCTGCTACTGATCGCTATCCTCGTGGCCTGGTCGCCGGCCGCAGCCCAGGAAACCGATCCCCCGGATGTCCTTCGGGAACTCGAGGCGATCGCGGTGGTCGACCAGAAACTCATGGTGCCCATGCGCGATGGCGTGCGCCTGGCCACCGATGTCTATCGTCCGAGGACCGACGCGCGTGTCCCGATCGTTCTGTCCAAGACGCCCTACAACTTCAACGCCTGGCGCGATGGCGAGCTCACTACGCGCACGTACCGCGCTGCCCTCGAGGCCGTGCGGCGTGGCTACGCGTACGTGGTTCAGAACGAACGCGGCAAGTATTTCTCCGAGGGCACGTGGGACATTCTCGGCCCCCCGACGACCGACGGCTACGACGCACTCGAGTGGATGTCCAACCAGCCGTGGTCCAACGGAAAGGTCGGAACCTACGGCTGCTCCTCGACCGCGGAGTGGCAAATGGGCGTGGCGGCGCTCGACCATCCCGCCCACGCCGCGCTGGTGCCGGGAGGCTTCGGCGCCGGTGTCGGCCGGGTCGGCGGTTTCTACGAACAGGGCAACTGGTACCGCGGCGGTGCCCAACAGATGTTGTTTACCGCCTGGCTATACGGCAACCAGAACGTCATACGACCGAGCTTTCCGGCTGACCTGACCCAGGAAGATCGGGTGCGCGTGTCGCGTTACTTCGATCTCGCCTCGGAGATGCCGCGGGTCGACTGGTCCAAGGCGCTGTGGCACCTCCCCGTCCAGGACATCATGCGGGCCGTCGACGGCCCGCGCGGGGTCTACGAGAAGATGATCGTGCGCAAGCCGAACGACCCGGCCTGGTATGAGGGCGGTCTGTACCACGACGACATGCCGTTTGGCGTGCCCAGCCTCTGGCTCATGTCCTGGTACGACGTTTCGGTCGGCCCCAACCTGGCGTTGTTCAACCACGTACGGGCAACCGCCGAGCCTGACATTGCCGACAACCAGTACGCGGTCATCGCGCCGACGCTGCACTGCGCCTATCAGCGCTCCACCGAAAACACCGTGGTCGGCGAACGCCGCATGGGTGACGCGCGCCTCGACTACGACGCTCTCATCTACGGCTGGTTCGATTACTGGCTCAAGGGCGAGGACAACGGAATCCTCGAAGACACGCCGCGGGTGCAGTACTTCACGATGGGATCCAACCAGTGGCAGTCGTCGGACACCTGGCCCCCAGCTGACGCCACCATGCAGACCTACTATCTGCACAGCGCGGGAAGCGCCAATACCCTGGATGGTGACGGCTGGCTGTCCCCGAACCCTCCCGCCGCCGCCGAGCCCGCCGACGCGTTCACCTACGATCCCGCGACGCCGGTGCCGTCGTATGGCGGCAACGTCTGCTGCACCGGCAACGCGGTCCGGGGCGGGTCCTTCGACCAGCAGGAGATGGAAGGGCACGAGGGAATCCTGGTGTATTCCACCGCACCCCTAGAGACTGGCGTTGAAGTGAGCGGCACCATCGAGATCACGCTCTGGGTGGCATCCGACGCGCGCGACACTGATTTCACGGTCAAGTTGATCGATGTTCACCCCGACGGCCGTGCTTACAACCTCGACGAGACGATCCAGCGCGTACGCTACCGCGACGGCTACGAACGCGAAGTGTTCATGGAACCGGGCGAGATCTACGAGCTATCGGTCAGCCCGATGTCCACCAGCAACTACTTCGCCGCCGGCCATCGTATCCGCATCGAGGTGTCGAGCAGCAACTTCCCGCGCTTCACGCGGAACCTGAACACTGGCGGCAACAACTACGACGAAACTGAGGGAATGGTGGCCCACAACCAGGTCCACCACTCCCCAGCCCATCCATCGCAGATCCGCCTACCGATCGTGCGTTGATTCGCGGGGCGACATCTCGTCGCGCCCCCTGGCAACTGACTCAGTCGCCGAGAGTGTTGCCGATGCGCACCAAGGAATCTTCGAGATGAATGCGGCTCATTCGATCCGTGACGCCCGTGGCGAGCGCCTCTTCAATCTCGCCACGCAAGAGCTGTAGCTGATCTCTGATCAGGGGTCGGATGTCTGACTGCGCGATGTGTAGATCCGCGTTGAGTGGCGGATCGTCATTGCGACTCACCCGCAGATTGCCTCCACGTGGCGGTGCCCAACTGTCGGATTCCGCCTCGTGCAGCAGGTAGTGGGCCTGCTCGAGATAGCCGCGCTGCAGGTTGCGGCGGAAGGTATCGATTGACCTCCCGTCGGCGACCTCGCGCCAGACGATCTGGCGCGTGTCGTCGAGCATTTCCGTCGGTCCGTAGGTGGCATCACCCAGAAAGGTCTCGTTCTCGATCAGTCGCGCCAGGCGTGCGTGGTTGAGCAACCGTTGCACCGCCAGCACCTGATAAGCGCGGATGCGTTCGATCGCGCCAGCGTGTTCGAGACGCCGCAGTTGGCTCAAGTCCAGCGCCCACGCGGGTGTCTGGAGGATGTACTCGTCGTAGAACTCCATCGCCTTGCGCTGGTACTCGGGCGCGATCGCCGTGTAGACGGGACCCTCCTCGCCGAATCGTTTGTGGTGCGTCCACGAACCGCCCACGGCCGAGGCCGCGTGCTCGGCGTAGCGGTTCCACTGCGTCAACAATTGCAAGTAGTGCGTCTCTAGCTCGTAGTAGTCGTCGCCGGGCTGTAGCACCCACTCGAGCAGACTCTCGGATGCGCCCTGCAGGTTACGCATGCCGTAGCGGGCGGCCTCGATCGGGTCGTCGGAGATTCCCTCCGTCATCCGATACGGATCCCATTCAACGTCTATACCGAACAGCGCCGAGCCGAAACGGAACCACGGCTTGTCCGCACGCTCGACGATCCACCGGCTGAGCGTCGGCACCTCCTCCTCGGGGGTACGCGCTCCGGGAATGGGACGGTACGACCACATCACCGCAAACTTGTCCCAGACGCCGACGTAACGTTCCGGCGGCACGTCGTCCCCCGGTTGGGCGACGTAGTTGAAGCGTGTGCGGCCGACCGACGATGCCGAGTGACCGTTGGCCAAGACGAACTCGCGATCGCGCAGCGACTCCACCGGATACACGAAGTTGGCCCGTTGGTTGTGAGGTAGCCCGATCGCATGCGCGCTCTCGTGCGACACCACGTAGCGAATCGCCTCGCCGACGTCCTCGGGCGCTAGTTCGTCGGTGCGGAACTCGGGATTGGCCGTGGCAACCTGCGAGATCAGTTGCCACCGCATACGTTCGGCGAGCCCATGATAGATGTTCATGTGCGAACGGATCGCCTCGCCTGAACGGGGATCCACAACGTCGGCTCCGGCGTTGGCGGAGCGCACCGGTGAGGCGTTGTAGCGCACCACCGAGTGGCGTGCGTCGAGGAGAGAAAACGTCGCGTCCTCTTCCTCAGTGGGAGCCAAACGCACCTGCACGGCGTTCTTGAACCCTGCCCCCTCGAAGGCCGCGTTCCACTCGAGGATTCCAGCCTCGATGAAGGGCACCATTTCGCTGGGCGTAGCCGGGTCGATGTACCAGACCCAGGGCTTGATGGGCTCGACCAGTTCGCCCCGCGCGAAGGCTTCGGGATCGGACGGCTCCAGACGGTAGCGAACGATGTAGCGCTGGGGACGCACGCCCTGAAACTCGCGCGAGTAGTCGGTAATCTGCATCGAGATGATGCCCGTGCGCTCGTCCCACAGACGCGGCATCATCGGCTCTTCCGGGAGCATCACCATGGAGTGGTTGACCTCGAACGAGAGCGATCCACCGCGACCACTCGAGGGCGGCTCGTCCGCAGCATAGGTCTGCACCACGCGGACCTCGAGATTCGTCGGAAACGACCGCGTCCATTCGAGCCAACTGCGCTCCGCGTCGAAGCGACGGACGCTCATGCGTTGGCGCGTTTGTCGCGGCAACGAGAAGGTCGGCGCGTCGCTCATGTAGAGGCCGGTGACATCCACGACCGAAGATCCGTCACCACGCGCCGCGATGGGCAGTGAATGCAGAATCGCGGCGAAGCTCGAGTTCTCTACCGCGAGCCGCACCGGCGACCCCTCGTCGGCAATGCGCTGATAGGAGACGGCCCGCAACAGGATTCGATCTTCGTGGCGCTCCCACCGAACCACGATATTCGGCGCCATGTTCGAACCGGCGTTCGAGAGCCCATCCTGCGCCCGGGCGTAGCGGCTCATGATGATCATGTCGCGCCCGAGCACCTCGTCGGGAATCTCGAACAGCAACTTGTCGTCGACCACGTGGACCCCGAAGAGCCCTTCCTGGCTCTCGGTTCCGTCGGGAACGACTTCGTCGTACTCCTGCGTCTGGGCGTATGCCGGACCAGCGAGTATCAGGGTCAGGGTCAGGGCCTGGGCGAACAGTGTCGTGCGAGTAGTTTGGCGCATCGTCGATCTCCGGGGTGGGCACCGGTATTGAGGACAGGACGATCCTATCTGAGTAACGAGTACGCAGCGGCCCACGCACTCCGAGACCCGCGGCCGCCGCAGGAGGCGACGCATCCATGACCGTTGAACGGAACCTACGTCCGATCGACGGACACGGGACCCGTCGGTGGTGAGGCCCCTTGTGCATGGATCGAGGCTGTAGAAGAGTGCCCCCAACGATCGAAAACAAGACAGCGCTGCGCGCTGCAGTGCGATCCGTCTGCCTAGAGGAGGCCGCCCATGCTTTCGTCTCTTGGTCTGGGAGCATCGCTCCTGCTGGTCCCGCTGTTCCTGATATTCGTCTACCTGATCATCAAGTCGCGCTACAAGAAGGCGGGGCCAGATGAGGCGCTGATCGTCTACGGCCGCGGCAAACTCATCGGCAAAGGCGTGGTGGGTGAAGAAGGCGAGTCGATGGGCTACCGGATCGTGCGCGGCGGCGGTACGTTCATCGTCCCCGCGTGGGAAGACTACGAGCGCCTGTCGCTGAAGATCATGACACTGGAGATGAACCTGCCGCACGTGTACACCGAGCAGGGCATCCCCATCAACGTGAAGGCGGTGGCCCAGGTGAAGGTCAGGGGCACGACGGATTCGATCCGCCGCGCCGCCGGCAGCTTTCTCGGTGTCGAGGTAAAGGGCGTACGGCAAACGATTCAGGAGACCGTCTCCGGCCATCTGCGCGGCATCGTGGGCACGCTCACCGTCGAGCAGCTCTATCGCGATCAGAAGTCGTTCCAGGAGAAGATTCGCGAAGAGGCGCACCGAGATCTCGACGGCATGGGGTTCGAGTTCAAGTCGTTCGTCTTCCAGGAAATCCAGGACGAACAGGGTTATCTCGACGCCTTGGGCCAGCCGAAGATCCAGGAGGCACTCAAGCGCGCCCGTATCGCCACGGCCGGCGCGGACCGCGACGCCAAGATCGAGGAGGAGGCTGCCCGCAGCGGCAAGGAAGAGAAGCGCTTCCAGGTCGACACCGAGATCGCCGAAGCTGAAAAGCTCCTGTCGCTCAAGAACGCGTCCATTCGGGAAGAGGTCGATGTCGCGGAGGCACAGGCCACCAAAGCCGGCGAGATGGAGCTCAAGCTCCAGGACATCAACATCGCCGCCAAGGAAGTGGAGCGACAGAAGCTCGAACTGAACGCCACGGTGCGCGAACAGGCCGAGGCCGATCGTTATCTGGTGGAACAACGTGCTGCCGCGGACCGCAAGCGACGCGAGGAAGAGGCGGAGGCGGTTCGGGCGGAGGGGCTCGGGCGGGCGGCGGCAGAGGCTGCCAAACGCCGTGATGTCGGTCTTGCCGAGGCGGACGCCATCCGTGCCAAGGGCCTGGCCGAAGCCGAGGCGCGGCAGCAACTGGCCGAGGCACTGAAGCTGTACAACGAGGCGGGTCTGTCGATCGAGGCCCTGAAGGTACTGCCCGAGATCGCCGCGGCAGTCTCCGAGCCGCTCTCGCGCGGCGGCACGACGACGATTATCAGCCAGGGCGGCGGCGAAGGTAGCGGCACGGGCGCGGCGCGCCTGACCGAAGATGTCGTGCAAGTGCTGAGTCAACTGGGACCGATACTGCAACAGCTCGCCGGCGTCGATCTGGACGACTTCCTGCGTGGCATCGCCGCGCTGCCCTCGGCGGCAGCGAGCAACCTGAGCCGCTCGGTGGACGCCAGCCTCGACGATCCCGACAACAGCTAAGGAGAGGCGGATCATGGCTGAAGCCATCCCGACCCTCAAGACGCTCGATGACTTCATCCAGACGTTGTCGGCGCAACGTGGACTGCACCGCAAGGTGCGCCTACTCGGCCATTATTGGCGCCAGGTGCGCGACCTCCCGTCGGAGGACCGGCAGCGAATCGCGCTGGCCCTCGGCAGCGAGTCGGCCTGGAGTCATCTGGAAAAGCTGTTCGGTGCGGATGGCCACCTCAGCGAGGGAGAACTGGCCGTCAAGCGCGCCCTGCGGCGCGTCGGCACCGCCGACCCCAAGGAGCTCAGCATCCTGGCGACGCGCCTGCGTTCCGGCGATTACACCGAAGTTGGCGGCGAGCTACTCGAGGCGATGGGTCAGGCGCTCGACGCGGAAGTGGGCATCAAGACCCAGCCCGCGCCCGAGCCCGAGCCCGAGCCTGAACCTGAGCCTGAGCGAGACCCCGATCCGGAGCCTGCGAAGGCCCCCGCGCCGGCGGCGGCAACCACGGCCGAGCAAGAAATTGAGGCCGCCGAGGAGGGACCATCGGAAGAGTCGAGGCCCATGCCGGAGCCCGAATCTGTGCCGAAACCCGCGCCCGTGGCCGACCCGGCGCCTGCGGTACCCACGATGCCTCCGCTTCCTCCGGCAACCGCCTTCGGATCTGCTGCGATCGCCCGCACTTCCGGAGACGACCGCGGCCCCGACACCAGGTCTCCCTCGAAGAGCGAGGCTCGAGCAGATCGACGCCGGCTGGTAACCGCGAATGATTCCGACTGGCATCGACGACGGGTGCTCGGCGACTTGATTCGAGAGCGGGAGTTGGACGGCCTCGACGAGGCGCTCGATCTTGCCGCGCTACTCGAGTCCGCCGCTCAGCAAGCCTGGTGTCTGGGCGATCTCGTCCAGCATTGGCAGCTCGACGAGGAAGCGTTCGCTCGTGTGCTCGACGCCGCACCTTCGAAGGCTGTCCGCGGCCGCCTGCAGGGGAGGTACGAACGAGCGGCACGGCGCTCGGCCCACCAGGCAGGCAGCTGACGGGCGCGTGGCGCGACAGGCGCCGGGCCTCGCTCGCTACCAGGCGCCCTCGAGGATCGCCGCCTGCAGGAGCGTGTCGAGATCCACACGATCGAGCCACCGCCCGGCGGCCATGACACCGGCCGCGTGGCGCAAGGCCGTCGGGTCCATGAGCGGATTGTCGCGCACCAGAAACAGGTCGGCGCGCTTCCCCACTGTGATCGTCCCGACCTCGTCGCCCACGCCGAGAACGTCCGCCGCGTCACTCGTTGCCGCCCGCAGGGCAGCGTAAGGCGACAGGCCCGACGCTGCCAGGAGTTCGATTTCGGTCAGCCCCGCGTCGCCAGCCAGGGAACTCGGAAAGTGTGAGTCCGTGCCCACCACGAGTCGCACGCCGGCCAGGTGGAACTCACGGATCAGGCGGTGAACCGTGTCTTCGGGAACGACTTCCCAGGGAGACGTGTCGACCGCCTCGACCGCAGCGAGGCCTCCCTCCCCCACCATGGCCTTGATGCGCGGACCTTGCTCGCGAAGGAACGCAGCACGATCTTCCTTGAGCCGGTTGTTGAGCAAGGCACCGCCGGCCAGCGTGCCGACCGCGATGCCCGAGGCGGCAACAGCCGCGGCAACCTCGGGGAGCCCGTTGAGATTGTCCAGGCCGCCCAGGCCAGCTGACGCCACCTCGACGATGTGCTCCATCGACGTCATGCCGGAGCGCAGCACTGCCTCGAACTGAATGCCGTCGGCGGTCTCCGGGTCGTCGAGCGCGATGTCCGGGATGTGGCCGGCAACCGACATTCCCACGGCCTGAGCCTCTTCCGCCAGACCGAGAAACGCGTCGCGCCGAACCCGGAAGACCTTGATCAGATCGTACCCTTGCTCCCTGAACCCATGCACCAGCGCGCGACCTTCGGCCGCCGTCGTCGGCGCCGGATAGTTCCTGAAGGGCGTATCGAGCATGGTCGGCGACGACGCTAGCACCCGCGCCCCGAGAATCTCACCGGCGGCGACCAGATCGCGCGCGGCGCGCGTCTTCGACAGGTTGCCGTTCATGTCGCGAACGGTGGTGAAACCGTGGACCAGATAGAACCGCAGCGCATTGGCATTACGCATGTGCACGTGACCGTCGATGAGGCCCGGCAGAAGATAGCCCCCTGCCCCGTCGATCCGTCGGGCCGCGCTCGGGATCTCCACCGCGTCGTGCGTGCCCACCGCGTCGATGCGCCCATCGCGAACGAGCACCACGCCGTCGGTAATCACCGCGTCATCGTGCATGGTGACGACGTTGACATTAACCAGGGCCACGACGTCGTCTTCTGGTCCCTGCCCGATCGCCGCTTGTCCGAAGACTGTGGCACCTGTCAGCAGCACGCAAAGAACGACACGAGACGTTGCTGTAACGAGGTCTTTCATCGCACTCGTCCCTTATTGCAGGTCGAGGCGACGCTGCGCGCCACCGTCAAGATCGAGCAGGAACACTTCCTCAGGCCCGTTCCGCTCCGACGTGAATACGATGCGTCGGCCGTCGGGTGAAACGACCGGCAGATGGTCTGGAGCGTCGTTGTCGGTCAGCTTGCGCGCATCACCCGTGGCCAGCGACACGCTGTAGATCTCCTGATCGCCGTCGGAGTCGTCGTTGTAATAGAGAGAAGTGCCGTCGGCGCCCCACTCGACTCCATAGAGTCGGCCGTTAACGGTAACGACACGGCGCGCGGTCGCGGTGCCCAGCTCCAGGGTCTCGAGCGCACTCGTCTCGTCATCGAGCCACACCGCGTAGGCAAGGGTTCGCCCGTCGGGCGACAAGATGGCGTCGCCTTCGTCGTGATCCGTCTCGGTGATGCGCTCGCGACGTCCGTCGGCAAGCCACAAGCGATAGATCTCGCGGTTTCCCGATTCCTCGGAAACAAATAGGACCGAGCGCCCATCTGGCGCAAACCGAGCCCCGCCGAGAAAGCCGCCATCGCCCGGAATCAGCCAGCGCTCCTCGTCGCCATCGATGGTTGCCATGATGACGCCCGAATGCTCGTCGTCGCTGCGATCGAAGATGATGTGGCGCCCGTCGGGAGAGACATCCGCATAGCCGTCCCAACCCACGTGATCGGTCAGCCGGCGGGGATGGGATCCGTCGATACCGATGGAGTACAGCTCCCAATCGCCGTCATGGCGATTGGTCATGACGACCAGGGTCTCGCCGTCGGGGAGGAACACGGGGCGGTGAAAGGCGATCGGCTCCTGCGCTAGCAGGACCAGACTCACCGAAACAGACAATGTGGCAAGAATGGCCTTGTACATGCGATGCTCACGGTCAGGGATTACTTGGGGTCGCGTTCGGTCAATTGACTGAGAGTGCCCCAGCAAATCCCGGCGAGCCCGGACGGCAAGCTGACCTTTCGCTGACCATCGGGGTCAGCCGGGCAGAGGATCTTCGGTTCGCGGCGCCACGCGGTACTCTCACAGGAGTCATGGCAGCAGACCTGGGCAACCAAGATTTCCGACTCGGTGACGTGCACGTTCAGCCTTCTCGGCTGGTGCTGGCGTTCGGCGGCGGCGAACGACGGGTGGAGCCACGGGTCATGGAGATCCTCGTGCTCCTGGCCGAGCACGCTGGCGAGACGGTGTCGCGAGATGACCTTCGCAGCACGCTGTGGGACGCCTACGTATCGGACGACGCGATCCACCGAGCGATCTGGAAACTCCGGCGCAGTCTCGACGATCATGCCGACCTGGTGGAGACCGTTTCCAAACGTGGATACCGTCTTGCGGTCGCGCCCCAGGTCGATGCCACCCTACCGACATCGCCTGCTGCCACGGGCGGTGGGCTGGCGCGCTATGTGGGAATCGCCATCTCAGCGGTCTTGCTAGCGGCGGTGATGTGGGTCGCCACGCGCGATGTCCCCACTCCTGCTTCCCCGCCGGCCGTGCTCGACGCCGAGTTCCTCCCCTTCTCTTCCATGTCGGGTTATGAAACCAAACCCGACATCGACACCACCGGCGCCAACGTTGTGTTCGCCAACTTCCCGAAAGAAGGCGAGGGCGCCCTCCAGTGGGACCTTTGGATCCAACCGCTCGGCGGCGGCCCAGCTCGACGGCTGACTCGCACCCCAGCTCACGAGATGTCGCCAGCGATGTCGCCCGACGGAAAACGCGTCGCCTTCACTCGAATGATGGAACAGCGATGCGAGTTCGTCGTCCTGAACGTCGCGACCGGGCAGGAGACTCCGGTCGGGGTGAACTGCGGCGCCGTTCACGGACGAATGGACTGCTGCCGCATGATTGATTGGGTCGATGAGTCGACCGTCCTGGCAACACGCCGCGAGAGCGTCGGCGAACCGGTGCGTATCTACGAGATCGAACTCGCCACCGGCGGCGTTCGCACCATCACCGATCCACCCGCCCAATCTGATGGTGACGTCGCCTTTGCCTTGTCGAGCGATCGTCAGCAGCTTGCCATCGTCCGGCAGCGCACGATCGAGAAAGGAGACTTGTACGTGCTCGACCGCAGAACGGGTGGTCTGCGGCGGCTGACCACGACGAGCTACCCGATTTCTGGGTTGGCGTGGGGTGCCGATGACCGCAGTCTCGTCTTTGGATGGAACCGCACCGGCACCTCGGCCCTGTGGCAGATCGATACGGCGGGCGGTGAACCGTGGCCACTTCGAACTGTCGGCATGAACGCGTCGGGGCCAACGGTGCGCGGCGACAATCTGATCTACGAGGAATGGAAGAGCGAGATCAACCTCTGGGAAGTCGACCTCGCAACAAAGGCTGCCACCCGTCTCGTCGGCTCAACACGCTGGGACTGGCGCGGCAGCTGGTCGCCCGACGGCGAACAGCTGGCGTTCGTCTCCAATCGTGGTGGCGACGCCGAGATTTGGCTGATGGCCGGCAACGGCGGCTCCCCGCGTCAGCTGACCCAAGGCGGTCGGCAAATCGCCAGCGCTCCGGTCTGGTCGCCGGACGGGGAGTGGCTGGCGGTATCTATCGCTGGCGAAACCGGGCTGGATATCGCGCGCGTTGAAGTGGCGACGGGCGTGGTGGAGTCGGTCGTTACCGACGCTTCCGACGAGCGTGAGCCTCAGTTCGCGCCCGATGGGAGCAGCATCTATTTCTCGTCGAATCGAACCGGCCGCTGGGAGATCTGGGCCGTCGAGCTTGCCGGGCGGCGGATCGCGCGCTGGACGGGTGACGGCGGCAACTCGGCTCGGGCCGCCACCGACGGAATCTGGTTCGTGCGGCCAGGCACGCCCGGACTGTGGCACCAGAGTGCCATCGATGCCCCGGCGCGGCTCGTGGACGCGACCGTTGAACCGGCCGGACCGGCAGATTGGACTGTCCTCCGAGACGGCGCTGGCGACCTCGTGTTCTACGTCCGCTGGGACCAACAGCACAGTGGCTGGCTGAGCCGCTTCGACTCCGTGTCCGGGAGCACGACCGATCTCGTGCAGCTCGAGAGGGACGACGGCGTCAAGGAGGTCTTCGGTGGCGCCGGTCTATGGGTCGGTCGCGGTGGCTCCAGCGCGGTTGTGTCGAGCGTCGACCTCAGTCATTCAGATCTCTGGCTCCGCCGACCACGACGGCCGAACTCGCCGCAGCAATAGATCGGCAACGGCCGCGAGCCCGCGCCTACGCATCTTGGCCAACCATCACCCCCACTGGAACCTCTACATGCCTGTGAACCCCCTCCGAACGCTGGCGCTTCTTTTGTTGACCGCGGCCGGAGTCGCCCAGTTTCTGGAGCCCGCGACCGCCCGACCCATGCCTCAGGAACCTGGCGTTGAACTCGCCCGACTAGCCGAGGACTGGGTTCAACGACGGGATGTCGAGCGCATCGACGACGTTTCTTTCAGCGCCGCCGAGTTGGAGGCCGACTACGGACGGGCGCTCGTTGACCGACTCGACCGGCTCGACCGCACGGCGCTGACGCACCAAGACGATCTCACCTGGGCTGTCCTGCGCTGGCAGGCCCTCGCTCTCACCGATGAACTGGATCTTTACTGGTTCCACTCACCCTTGATGCCGGCCGGCTCCCCCATGCGCGGAGTGATGTCGAGGCTGCCGTTGATGCCTCTCGATGACGAGGCGCAAACTGCCGCCTATCTCGAGTACCTGAAAGAACTCGCTCGAGTTTTCGACGATGTCCTGGTGAAGGCGATGGGGCGGGCCGAACGCGGCATCGTGCTCCCCGACGAGCAGATCGACAGACTGTTGCCCTACTGGAGGGCCTTTGCCGCGAACGCTGCTCTCAACCCGCTGATTCCGCCGGCGAGGCGCTACGGCCACCTGCCCGCGGAGATCGCCAGCGAGTTCGGTGCGGAGCTGGCGACCGTCATCGAGAATGAACTGGCGCCTCGCGCAAACCGCATCGTCTCCCTTATGGAGTCGACGCTGAGGGGCGCGGCGCCCAACGCGGTGGGTATGGGGCAATACCCGGGCGGCAAGCGTGCGTATCGACTGGCGACGCGCTTGATGACAACGCTCGAGATCACGCCGGAGGAGGTACACGAGATCGGCCTGGCTGCTGTCGAAGACATCAACCGGCAGATGGCTGAAGTTCGTGCCCAGCTCGGTTTCACCGCGACGAAGGCGGAGTTCCACCAGCAGCTCCGTGACGATCCGCGGTTCTACGTCGACACGCCCGACGAGTTCGGCGCCGCGTTGCTGGCCTACGACGCCAAGATCAGGCCGCACATCTTCGACTACTTTCTGCGCGAGCCGGAGGCGCCGTACAGCGTACGCCGCGTGAGTTCGGCGCTTGAAGCCAGCCTTACGTACGGCTTCTACAACCCGCCGTCGGAACGCGACCCATCCGGGTACTACAACTACAACGGCTCGAAACTGTCCGAGCGATCGCTGTTGTCAGGTGCAGGCCTCACCTACCACGAACTCGTGCCCGGACATCACTATCAGGTGAATCTGGCGCTCGAAAACGAGGATCTGTCCCAGTTCCGAAGAGAGACCTATTTCTCGGGCTATGGCGAGGGCTGGAGCGAGTACGCCAGCTCGGTGGTCGCCCGCGAGATGGGCATGTATGAAGACCCCTACGACCTCTACGGGCGCCTGCTGTCGGACATGTTCTTTGCCGTGCGTTTGGCGGTCGATACCGGCATGAATCACTACGGCTGGTCGCGCCCGCGAGCGATGTTGTTCATGCGCGACCACACTCTGGAATCCGACACGCAGATCGACTCGGAGACGATCCGATACTCGATGCGCAGTCCGGCGCAGGCGCTCGCCTACCGGATGGGGCGCGACACCTGGCTACGCTTGCGCCGACATGCACAAGCCGAGCTGGGCGACGCCTTCAATGTGCGTCGTTTCCACGAAGCCGTACTCACGACCGGTGCCCTACCGATGGTCGTCCTTGAAGATCACGTCGCCTGGTGGATCGAAAAAGAGCGCAACGGTCTCGACTGAGGCGTCGCGCTGGACGATCAGTTCTCTGTGAAAGCGAACTCCGTCAACGCCGCCTGCACGGCGCTGGTGACGTCGGCCTTTGTGGCCCCTACCACGGCCGCCGCGCGAATCAGCTCGGCGGATTTCCGCCGCAAGTACTCTTCGCGCTCGGTGCGGGGCATCTCCTCTTGTTGCCGAGCGACGAATGTCCCTTTGCGACCGCGCGTCTGGAGAATCCCGGCTACCTCGAGCGTGCGATAAGCACGGGCAACCGTGCCATTGGCCAGGCCGAGATCCGCGGCCAGCTGGCGCACCGGTGGGAGCCGTTGCCCGATCGGCAAGCCGCCTGCCGCAACGAGTGCCAATACCTGATCCACGAGCTGGCGGTACGGAGGGACCGAGCTCTCGTCGTCGATGGCAACGATCATCGTGGCGTCGCAGGCAGTTCGACGGGCGCCTCGAGACCCGTCGCTGCCGCCTCCTGACTCAGGCCCCAGCGACGCGCTAGATCTTGAAGGTGCGTGGCGAGGTCTTCGGTGGATCGTCGTCCAGCGACTTGGTCGGGGTTAAACGCGAACAGGACATGGGCGGACGTGAACAGACCGGCAGCAAGGCCTGTGAGGAGGTCCATCTGCCCTGATGCCCCTGCGACCGCGACGACGAAGAACATGCCGGGTCCGGACACCATACGGATCCGAGCCGCCCGAACCTGATGGTCGATGAAAACGCTGATTTCCGGAGGTCCTGCGAATCGCAGCAGAGGCAGCCGGTGCAGCGCGAACTGTTCCGCGGCAATCATCAGGCCTAAGTAGGCGGCAATCGATGCTCCGACCGCGGCGCGCACGACATCGGGCCACACGTACCAGGATGCGGCTGCCATGAACGTTGCGCTTCCCAGCATCAGCACCAGCCGCAACGGATGTCCGAGGTAGCTGAGGCCCAGGTCCCCGAGCGTGCGCGGCACCAGCGCTGCGACGCGTTGGACCGAGCGATCTCGCACCAGCGCCCGCGCCGCGGCGCGGTCGACGAAGAGGCCGAGGTTCGACGACACCACCAAGGGAACAAGCCAACCGCCAATGACGTCGCGGTTGGGGGAATCGTGCCAGGGGAGCAACACCGCGAGCCAGCCGATACCAAGCCCGATGGCCAACACGATCCAGTTCGCTGGCGCCCGAAGCCTCGCTGCCTCCAAGGTACTCGTCGCTCGCGCCAGCGGACCGTGGAACCGCTCGCCGTCCGGGCGCCCTTCCGCGAAGCCCGTTTCCGATTCGAGGACCGACGCAAGACCAGAGAGTTCCATGAAGCCCGGAGTAGCCCATCGCGCCTGCCAGACGGCACCGTCGAACGCGGTCCGCATGCGACCGCTATCGTGCCGCGCCGCCAACTCGCGGCTCACGGCCCGATAGGTGAGGACGATGACAACGCCGACGAGCGCGAGCGCGGGGGTTTGAGCAGGCGTTCGCCCGACAGTCGTCACGATAGCCAGGCTGGCGGCGAAGTAGAGAAGACAGGCCACCACGGTCAGGCGCGGCTGCGTCCACCACACGACT
>JAJCXS010000194.1 GCA_029263335.1 Acidobacteriota bacterium
GCCAGGTAGTACGCCACGGCGGAGATCAGCAACAAGAACACACGAATCAGCCGCGTCTGTTCGCCGTCGGTGAGCTTGCGCGGATACAGCACGCAACAGAAGTCGCGCACCATGATCGAACCGGCGGCATGGAGCAACGCATCGCCCGTCGACATCGAGGCGGCCAGAGCCCCCGCGCAGAACAGCCCCACCGCGAATGCCGGCAGGTCCATCGACATCAGGATCGTCGGCAGGATCTGATCGGAAGGTGTTACACCCGGATAACGCAGGATACCGGCGAAGCCGATGAACATGATCGGTATCAGGAAGACCTGAAACGTCGGATAGAAGATGACGGTCTTCTTCAGCACGCGCTCGCTGCGAGCGGTGTAGATCTTCATGAAATAGTGCGGCCAGATCGAGAACCCGATCGCCGAGATCGCGATGGCGCTGCTATAGCCCCCCCAGCTCCACGCCGCGCCGGCAGCGTCGAGACCTGGTTGTGCCAGCATCTCGGGAACCGCCGCCGCCAACTCCTCGAACATCGCTCCGACGCCGCCATAGAGCTTGTAGGGCAGGTACAGGCCCAGGCCCCAGGCAAGTGCCATCATGAACACGCCCTGAAAAGTGTTGGTCCAGCCCACACCCATCACGCCCGAGGCGTAGACGTAGATCAGCACTACGCCG
Source organism: Acidobacteriota bacterium (assembly GCA_029263335.1). GTDB lineage: Bacteria > Acidobacteriota > UBA890 > UBA890 > WLXD01 > WLXD01. The sequence goes on from JAJCXS010000194.1 coordinate 667, forward strand.
TAGGCAATCGCAGCACCCAGCCAGTGCGGCACTCGCCCTTCGGTGACGACGTTGAACACGTACCCCGCGCCCTGCATCTGCAGCGTCAGATACGGGATGAAGGCGACGAGGGTGATGACCGCCAACGCCGCCGAGAGCCAGCGCGACTGGAAGCGATGGGCAAACAGCTCGGCCTGAGTGACGTACCCGAAGCGTCGCCCCAGGGCGGCAACCCGCGGCGCGTACGCGTACCACGGCATCAGTCCGATGGTGCCGTACGCGAGAATGTAGAACGCTGCCGCACCGCGCGAGTACGCCATGCCCGGCCCGCCGAGAAATGCGAAGGCCGAGAAGATCGAGGCGCCCATGATGAAGTACATCACCAGGAACCCGAGTGTTCGATCACCGGCGATGTAGCCCTCGGGCCCCTTCGACGCGCTCCGTCCGGAATAGAGCCCGACGGCCAGCGACACCAGCAGGTAGCCGACGGTCACTGTGGTGACGACCATCCAGGCCGACATCAGGACTCGTCTCCGCCACCTGACGGATGACGCCCCGCCTCATCTGCGGGCTCTTCATCAAGGGAGCCGCGCTGCGACTCCCAGCGATACAGGGCCACGGCGACACCAAACGAAACCGCCAGGAGCAGGGCCAGCCAGAACAGCGCGAACGGCATGCCCAGCACCAGCGGCCGCACTCTCGCAAACGGCGTGATCAACGGCCACACCATGGCCGCCGCAGCCAGCACAAACCACGCCGTGGCCGCACCATACACGCGGCGTTCGGTGACGCTCAGCTTGCTGGAAAAAAAACGGGGAGTTCGGCGCACGGCGACCTGCGATTGGCTGGATCGAGCGACCAGCCTACCAGCGTTGGGACCCCGTTGGAGCCGCTAGAGCTGCTCTACCGGGTCAAAGGCTCAGCGCTTCCACAGGTGCGATACGCGACGCGCGACGCGCCGGCAGCAGACAGGCAAGCAGGCCAGTAGCCGCCAGGGCGCCGAGCACGATCGCGTAGACGGTGACGTCATGCGGGTCCACCTCGAACAGGACCATCTCCAGCCCGCCCGCTGCAAGCATCGCCAGCCCGACGCCGAGGACCAGGCCGACACCAACCTGCCAGAGGCCATGCTTGATCACCAGACCCAGAACGTCTCGACTTTGAGCGCCGAGTGCCATGCGGATCCCCACCTCCTGGGTGCGGCGCCCGACGGCGAACGACATCACGCCGTACAGCCCGATCGCGGCCAGAAACAAGGCCACGCCGCCAAAGACCATGAACAACGACCCAAAGACGTTGTAGAACCACGTGTTCTCGTCGATCTCTTGCTGCAGCGGCCGCACCCAGTACAGGGGCAGATTCGCGTCGAGGCCCGCGATGACCTGGCGCGTGAGCTCGGTTACCGCCATGGGATCACCCTGGCCACGCACCGCGATGCTGATGAACCTCCGGTCCGACTGAGACAACGGAACGTAGAAGCCCTGAGCCACCCGGTCGCCTCCACCCAATCCCTCCATATAGAGATCGGGCACGACTCCCACGATGGTCAGCCACGGCGAACCGTCATCGTCGTCGACGCCCAGCTTGAAGCGCTGTCCCACCGGATTGGTGCCGGGAAACAGCCGCTCGACGAAGCTCACGTTGACGATGGCGACCTGCAAGCCGTCGGCACGGTCATCGGCGCTGAAGTCACGCCCCTGCAGGAGGCTGGTCTCGAAGGTCTCGAAGAAGCGCGGCGTGATCGCGGCGAAGTTCGCCAACTCGTGATCTTCGCGAGTCGCGTACGCCGTACCGTCGACCGTTACTCGACCCATCGACGCGTTGAACGCGCCCGGCAACGCATCGGTGAGTGCCGCCGCGACGACGCCGGGCTCGGACCCGATACGACGATGCAGATCGTCGTAGAACTCGCGGCGCTGTTCGACCTCGGGATAATCGCCGGCGAAGAGCCCCATGCGCGCCGTGAACAGGTCCGTCGGGAAGCCGTAATCGAGTGTCTGTAGCTGCGTGACGCTCTTGATCATCAGCCCCGCCCCTACCAGCAGGCCGCACGAGAAGGCGACCTCGGCGACCACCAGTACCTTGCTGATGCGACCCATGCGGAAACTGGAGGAGCCGCGACTCTCGTCCTTGAGAATATCGCTGAGGTTGGCGCCGGTGATCTGCCAGGCCGGCATAACGCCCGCAAGAACCGCAGCTGCAAACACGGTGACTGCCGCGAACAACATGACCTGCCAGTCGAGCGACACCTCGATCCAGAACGGCACCTGGATCTGCGCCAGGGCAGCATTGAACCAGTTCACCCCGAGACGAGCGATGCCCAGGCCCAGGAGACCGCCAAGTGCCGCCATCACCAATGCCTCGGTGAGCATCTGTCCCATCACGCGGCGACGGCTTGCGCCCAGTGCCGAGCGAACCGCGACCTCGCGCGATCGGTCCAGGGCGCGCGACAGGAGCAAGTTGGCAACGTTGGCACAGGCGATCAGCAAGACCATGAACACGGCACCCTGCATCGTCCACAGCATCGCCATGACGTCGGTGCCGATGTACTGCTGTGTGTACGGCGCCACAACAGCGCGAACCCCATCGTTGAGGTCCGGGTACTCGGCTTCGAGACGCTCGGAGATGGCCTGCATCTCGGCCATGCTCGTCTCGGCCTCCACCCCGTCGCGCAGGCGGCCGAGAACGTCGAGCTGGCGGTTGGCGCCCCGCTCATTGGCGGCCGTATCGACCGGCAGGGCCGTCCACGCTTCCTCGTCCATGGGAAAGCGGAAGCCTTCGGGCATGACTCCGATAATCGTTCCCGGCTGACCGTTGACTCTGACGTCCTGCCCGACGACGTCGGGATCGCCCCGGTAGTGATTGCGCCAGACATCGTGGCCAATCAGCAGGACCGGCTCGGCCCCCGGGGCCGAGTCGGCCACTGAAAACACACGCCCAAGCTGTGGTTCCACTCCCAGCAGCGCGAACACCTCGCCCATCATGAAGGCGCCTTCGTAGCGCACCGGCCGCTCCGAACCCGCTACGTTGATCGTCCCCTGGTAGTACGCGGCCAGATCCTCGAACGCCGTCTGCTGCTCGCGCCAGTCGAGATAGTCATGGACGCCCACAGACATCTGCTGGATGTCCTGCGAGGGGTTGCTCTGGTAGAGGCTCACCAGTTCCTTGGCCTCGTCGAACGGCAGATCGCCGAGTGCGCCGTGCACGATCGAGTACATGGTCGTCGTCAGACCGATCCCCAGGGCGAGCGCTGCAATCGCGATTGCCGAGACCGTCGGCTGCTTGACGAGCATGCGGAGTCCAAAACGAAAGTCCTGAATGAAGTTAGACATGGCACCGTCTGAGAATGAGAAGGGGGTCGCACGGAGTGAAACATCGCTCTCTTCACTAGAACGTGCCGCGGGCGCGCCAGGTTTCGTTTTCTCTCGAACTGCGCCACCCGCATCGGGGCGATGGCACACGAGGGATCCCAGCCGCGTGCTAGCCGTCGTCGCCGCGCCGCACCTTGCCGCGCCCGCTCTTGACCCCCGAGCGCCTCTTTTTCGCCCCAAGACGCCGCTCGCGTGCACCCCGCGTCGGCCGCGTCGGCCGTCGTTTCTTGGGGCGGCGCAACCCCTCGCGCAGCAGCTGCGCAAAGCGCCGCACCACCTCTTCACGATTGGATGCCTGGGAACGAGACTCGTGCGATGAGAGCAGCAACACTCCTTCGCGGGTCAGCCTCGACGCCAACTTCTGCAGCAACGCCTGGCGCTGCGTCTCGGTGAGGCTCGGCGACTTCGCCACGTCGAAGCGTAGCGTCACCCGGCTGGCAACCTTGTTGACATGCTGCCCGCCCGGACCACCACCACGCGAGGCCGAGAACGACAGCTCGTCCTCCGGGATCTCCAGACTCTCGTTGATGCTGACCATACGCCTAGCGTACCGCTCCACGGCTCCCCGTCCAGGTATGATCGCTCGAAGATTTGTCCGCCCGGAGTCCCTATGGCCCATTCAGACTCTCCCCAGAACGTCGCCGTCATCTACTGTGAGGGTCGCTACCGCAGCACCCACGGCAAGACCGCTCATGGTCTGGTCCGCTTCACTCGCCGCTATCGAGTGGCAGCCGTCATCGACTCCACCCTGGCGGGGCAAGACGCCGGCGTGGTCCTCGACGGACAAGCACGTGGGGTGCCGATCGTGGCAGACCTGGACCAGGCGTTGGAGGTAGCCGAACGGGACGGACAAGGCGCGACCCACCTCGTGATTGGCGTGGCGCCCGACGGTGGGCAACTTGACGACTCCGGGCGCACGGCAGTGCTAAAGGCCATCGACAAGGGCCTCAACGTCGATGCCGGCCTGCACTCCTTCCTCTCCGACGACGAAGAGCTTTGCGCCGCCGCGCTGGCGGCTGGCGTCCGACTGCGCGACGTACGGCGCCCGCCTGCGCGCGATGAGCTGCATTTCTTTAGCGGCAAGATCGAGCAGGTCGACTCCCTGGTCGTGGCGGTGCTGGGCACCGACTCCGCGGTAGGCAAGCGCACTACGGCGGTTCTGCTAGCTCACGGACTGGCGGCACACGGCCTGAGCGCCGAGGTCATCGGCACAGGACAGACCGCCTGGATGCAGGGAGTCCGACACGGCATCCTCCTCGACTCGCTGGTCAACGACTTCGTCGCCGGCGAACTCGAACATGCGGTGTGGTCGGCGTGGAACGAACTACGACCCGACGTGATCCTGATCGAGGGTCAGGGCAGCCTGATGCATCCGGCGTATCCGGGCGGCTTCGAGATTCTGGCCGCGACCAGGCCGCACGGCGTGATTCTGCAGCATGCTCCCGCGCGCCGTGACTACGACGGATTCCCCGGCCACGAGATCCCTTCGGTCGAGCGTCATGTCGCCGCCATCGAGATCATCTCGCCGGCCCGTACGATCGGCATAGCGGTGAACGCTGCGGGCCTCGAGCCAGCAGAGGTCGTCAGCGAGACGGCGCGTCTGGCCGAGCAAACAAATCTACCGACGGTCGACCCCGTCGGCGGCGACATCGGCGCTCTCGTCGGGGCGATCCTGGAACTCCGGGCAGAGTCGCAGACAGCATGAGGATCGTGGAGGCCCATTCCTGGGGTGTCGACTTCAAGTTGCGCGAGCCCTATACGATCGCCTACGAGACCTACGATGCAGCCACCAATCTCTTCGTCCACATTCGCGACGAGGACGGTCACGAAGGCTTCGGCTGCGCCTCACCCGCGCCGGAGGTCACACACGAGACCGTCTCGGCCTGTCGGACCATGCTGGCAGACCTGTGCACCGCGGTCATGGAGGGAGAGGATGGTGAGTTGGCGTCGGCATGCGCCGCTACCCCGGCGGCGGCCGCCGCCATGGACATGGCCTTGCACGACCTGCGTGCTCGCATGCTCGGGGTGCCCGTCTACGCAATGTTGGGAGCCGAGTATGGTGCGGTCGCGACCTCGATCACCATCGGCATCAACGACCTCGAACAGACGCGATCGCTCGGCCGGCGCCATGTCGCGGCGGGCTTCCGCGCGCTCAAGGTAAAGGGTGGACTCGACGCGGAACTCGACGGCGCACGCATGCTCGCGCTGCGCGCGGACCTCGGGGACGAGGTCGAGCTTCGCTTCGACGCCAACGAGGGCTACCGCCCCGAGGAGGCGGCATCGTTCTTGGAAACATCCTGGCCCGCCAACGTGGCAGTGGTCGAACAACTGAGCCCACGCGACGATCCCGAGGCGCTCGCAGCCGTCCGAGGGGCGCTCCACGCACAACCGTCTCCGCGGCCGGCACTGCTGGCCGACGAGGACGCGGTTGGTGTACGCGACGTCGCATCGATCGCCGCAGCCGGCAGTGTCGACGGTGTGGTGGTGAAGCTGATGAAGTGCGGCGGCATCGCTGCCGCACTGGAGATCGACTCGCTGGCGGCCCGCGCGAGCCTTCGCAACATGGTCAGT
>JAJCXS010000195.1 GCA_029263335.1 Acidobacteriota bacterium
AGCCATCATCTCGGCGTGCGCATGCGAGCAGCCGTTGGGTACCACCGCGTTCACCCCGATCGACACGAGGTTGCCAGTGCGACGCTCGAAAATAGCCGCGGCGAATGGTCCGCCGGTGCCCTCGGCAACGTTACATGCGGCGAGGTCAATGACCAGTTGCATACGTAGCTCGTCGTCGGCGTCGCTGCCATCCCATTCATCGACTACCTCGAGCGCCCACGCGGGCAGCTCCCAGGTGTCGTGTCGGTGCGTTCTCATCACCCAAGCATAGGCTCTACTGCTTGCCAATGACGTACGAGAGTAGCGGTTAGGGCGTTTAGTTGGCCCGGCCCAGGAAGATCACATGGCGGGCGCCGCGGCCCTTGCCGGTGCGGGCAACCTCGGCGCGCACTTCGCTGAAGCCGGCAGCTCGCAGCCGGCGCTCGAAATCGGCGTCGGGATGCGCAGACCAAACGGCCAACAAGCCGTCATAGGCGAGGGCGGCGCGGAGTCGACGCAAGCCGCTACGTTCGTACAGGCGATCGTTCGACGCGAGGGTCTCGGCGATAGGTCCATTGTCGACGTCGAGCAGGATAGCGTCGAATGCTTTCTTTTCGGCCAGTACGTCGTATACGTCCGCGAGACGGATTTCGACGCGCGGGTCATCAAGTGTCTGGCCCAGCCGCGCAGCATGCGCACGGTTCCATGCAACGATGGTTGGATAGACCTCGGCGGTGACGATTCTCGCCTCAGGCGGAAGAGCGTCGAGCGCTGCCTGTACTGTGTATCCAAGGCCCAATCCTCCAATCAGGATCCGGGGCGAGGGGTTCGTTCCCAACTCGCGACAGGCCACCCGTGCGAGCGTGCATTCCGTGCGGTGGGTCCGCGTCGACATCAGTTCGCGACCATCGAAGTTCACGAACAGGTCGTCGCCCTGCTGGTACAGGGTCATTTCGCGCCCGTCGGGCGTCGTGAATCTTTCCAGGAGCTCGTAGGGCTGCATCGGTATGTTGCGAATCAACGAGGCCGGGCGAGAGGGAGAGGTGGAATGTAGAGTCTAGCTGCAATGGCACCTACGTCGTGGCGCCAGGAGGCAGCCTACGCGTGCCGGAAGACATGCCTTGCTAAGCTGGCGTTCATCAATTACGATGCCGCCGTCCTTGATTCGGTCGGGCCCCGCGAGCGAATCATCGCAATGCTACGAGGCCCCTGAAATTGCCAGAACGGCACATTCTGAAGGAACTCGGCGCTGCGGTAGCAGCCCGGCGCCGAGAACTTGGTATGGACCAGGCGGAGCTTGCCGAGCGGATCGGCAAGAGCGCATCCTATCTGTCCCGCATCGAGGCGGGCAGAGTGACGCCCTCGCTCGACGTAGCAGGCGCCACCGCTGACGCGCTCGACACTGATCGGCAGGCGCTCCAGCGACTGGCTCTAGCGGCACAGATCGTGCGGTTGGCGGCTAGTCACCTCGACCTCGTCGAGCTGAGAACCGCGTTGCGCTATCTGTCAGCGGAGGGTTCACCGCTCGCGGCAGGCGTAGACCCCGACGAGTTCGGCACGTAGTCATCCTGCCGGCTCGTGGTTCCCATCATCTCGATGGCTGCTTCAACCCCGCGTCGCGCGCCGAACCGGAATCCCGCACGCGCTGCTAGCGGAGCGACGACAAGTACAGCCACCAGCGCTGCTGCTGCCATCGCCGGGGCTGCCGTCTGGTAAACGCTCCCCAAGCCGACGAGCAACGCCACCGACATAGCCAGCGTGGCGCCGTATCCCAACCGGGTGTGAGAGGACATCATCATCGCGACCTTCGTTGTCATCGGGGAACTCTTCCGAACCCTACACATAAGAGAACCCTGAAACGGTGCGCTTTCCGACATGTTCGGCGCGCTCTATACACTTTTTTACGTACAGATCAGCGCACCAGCGTAGTCATGCGCAGGTGGGCCGGGGTCGCGTCCTTGGAAGGGAGCGTCCTCGCCTAGGCCCTCGGATCGTCTTCGTTCAGGTCGATGAGGGCTTCGAATTCCACTGCTGCGGCCCAGCTGTCGTGGCCGCCGCCACCGCGGCCTTGCCGCAGAATGCGCGCCCAGACCGACATGCGTTGCAGACGCCGCGCGCCGAACACATGGCCGCAATCCGGGCAGGTCTGCTCCGCGAACGAGACGCCTTCGTCGTCGGGCAGGAACGCCACCAGATGTCGCTTGGTGTCGTCGAGCTGACGAGCGGTGCGAATCAGCGCGCCACCGCGCGAGACGTTGACGGCGGTTCCGTCGATCGCCGCGTCGCTCCCTTCAGGGTGGAGCGTGATCGCGCAATTGACACTGAACCGCGGATACGAACGACGGACGGTCGGGCTCCAACGAGTGAGGGGCACGACTGCCTGCGCGCCGACATCATCGGCGGGTTTGCGCTCCGGGCGGCCCACGTCGTTACCTCCTCATCTCCGCGCGGCAACTCATAGGTAGTGCACGGCGATATCGATCAGGACCGGCGTCCCGTTCTGAGGGGCAAACGAGCACGTATACGCGATGCGCAGCTCCTGCGCGAGGCCGTCTCGAGCGCGCGAGGTGTGGTCGAACTCAACCCG
>JAJCXS010000196.1 GCA_029263335.1 Acidobacteriota bacterium
CGCCACCAGAGAGATGACAGACAGCACGTAACGATTCGTCGCCGAGAAGCGTCGCTCGAGAAACTCCGGCATGGTGAACACGCGCGAGCGCGCGTAGAACGGCACGAATACCCACCCGAGTACCAGCAGGCACCAGGCGTGAAGCTCGTAGTGCGCCAACGCCACGCCATCGGTGCATCCTGACCCCGCCAAACCGACGAGATGCTCCGAGCCGATATTGGAGGCAAAAATCGACGCGCCGATAACGAACCAACCCAGGTTACGCCCGGCGAGGAAGTAGTCGTCCGTCGTACCCCTGTCCTGACGGATCGCAAACCACGCGACGCCACCAATTGCCGCGAAGTAGAGCGCCACGACGATCCAGTCGAATGTATGCATGCGAACCTCGTGGAGGACACCGGTCGGGGCTGCGCTGTCGGCCGAATCTATTCAAACGCGACCCGAGACTCAATGCGCCGCCCAGAATGCGAGCGCGGGTGCAGACCAAGAACCCCGGCAAGCCTTGTCCTCCTTGCAGCGAGCGGTCGTCGGGTTCTATAGTGATCGCTGTTTACTTAACTTGATTAACTAAATGGCCATGAACAAGACTTCAGAGAATCTGGGCGAGATCGAGGAACTGGTGCTGTTGGCCATTCTGCGGCTTGGTGACGACGCCTATGGCGTGCCGATAATCCACGAGATCGCTGGTCGTGCAGGACGCGAGGTGGCACCCGCGGCCGTCTATGTGGCGCTGCGTCGGCTGCGGCACAAGGAGCTTGTTACGTCGCGAACCTCCGCCCCGGAACCGGTGCCGGGCGGTCGCGCCCGGCGATATTTCAGCGTAACCAAAGCGGGCATCGAGCTTCTGGCCCAGTCGCGCCAGAAGATGCTGCGGATGTGGGAAGGGCTGCAACCGCTGCTCGAGAAACGATGAACGCCGGCCGCTGGCTTCTCCGCCACACGTTGCCGCCTGACGAGCTCGCCATCGTCGGCGAAATCGAGGAGGTGTGTGCGGATCGATATCGCCATGCCCATCGTTGGCGGGCCCACCTGGGCTACTGGCACCTGGTGCTGGCGATCGCGTTCCGGTTCACCGTCGAACGCCGACGCGAACGACAGCACTCCACCCGGCGGCGCCTTGCCGGTGGCCCGGTGCTACCTGGCCCCGAATTCCCCACCGAGAGAAACCTCACCATGTCTTCCCTGCTCGACGATGTTCGCCAAGCGTTGCGTCATCTCCTGCGTCGTCCCGGCTTCTCCGCAACGGTGGTTCTGATCCTCGCCGTCGGAATCGGGCCCGCGATTGCGATCTTCACCGTCGTGAACGGCTTGCTGCTCCGTCCGTTGCCCTACGAGGATCCCGAGCGCCTCGGGCTCGTACGAATCGACCTAAGCGGCCTCGAGGCGCACCCGGGGATCTCGCATGGCGAGATCCTCGACTTGCGGGAGGGTTTGCGCAGCGCATCAGCGGTCGAGGCCGTGAACCGCGAGTTCACCACCATCCTCGGCGAGGGCTCCGAGATGGTGGCCCGCAAGGGCACCACGGCGACGCTCGGCTTCTTCGATCTGCTCGGCGTACAGCCGATACTCGGCAGGAGCTTCATCGAAGCGGATCGCGAGGAACGCGTCGTGCTGATCAGTCACCGTCTATGGGCTGACCACTTTGGCGCCGACCCTGCGCTCGTGGGCGAAACCACCATAATCAACACGACGGCCTACCACGTCGTCGGGGTGCTGCCGCCGAATTTCAAACTCATGCTCGGACCAGGGGGCGGAGTCTCGACCGAGGTCGATTTGTGGTTCCCACTCCTCCTGGATCCCGAATCCCGCAACTTCTGGGGTTTCCGGACGCTGGTACGGCTCACGCCGGAGGCGTCGTTCGCTGAGGCCCGCGCGGACATCGAGCGTCTCGGCGAGGAGATGGTGCGCAACTTCCCCGCGATCTACGAGAACGCGAGCGTGCGCTTCGATCTGCATCCGCTGCACGAGGATCTGGTAGCGCCGGTTCGTCCGGCCCTGCTGGTCCTGTTCGGCGCCGTCGCGATGGTCCTGCTGATCGCCTGCAACAACGCCGCCGGGCTGCTACTCGCCGGAACGCTGGCCCGCGCCAAGGAGCTGGCCCTGCGGCAAGCGCTGGGCGCACAACGCTATCGGGTGCTGAACCAGGTGATGATCGAGAGCCTGCTGCTGGCGAGCGCCGCGGGCGCACTCGGTGTGTTGGCCGCGCGAGTTGGATTGCAGGGCCTTCTGGCGTTCCAACCGGGCAACCTGCCACGTGTCGGTTCGATGGTCGTCGACTCCACCGTGCTGGCCTTCGCCGTCGGGGTGACCTTCGTCGCGTGTCTCGCCTTCGGGATCATCCCTGCCTGGCAGGGGTCTCGCGCTGAGGCCGCCGACGTACTGCGCCAGGGCGGCCGCGGCCGCGGCACCCTGCGCGGACAGGCGCGCAACGCTCTCGTGGTGGCCCAGGTCGCATTTTCAGTGGTACTCCTGATCGGTGCTGGACTGCTGATTCGCACGATGCAACACCTGCAGTCTGTCGACCTCGGCTTCGATCCGACGAACGTCCTCACGCTGCGCGTGCAACTGGACCAGCGCGCTATAGCGCGTGAGGAACGCTGGGCGATGTTTCAGACCGTCGCGGAACGGGTGCGCGCGCTTCCCGGGGTGACCGCGGTGGGCGGCATGCAGGAGACGCCGCTGAGCGGTCGCGGATTCCGATCGAGTTACTCGGCCGATATCGATTCGGCCGACGAGTGGAACGGTACGACGGCAGACTACCGCTGGGTGCTCGCCGATACCCTCGAAGCACTGGGCGGGCGTCTGATCTCCGGGCGTGACATTCGCCGCGAGGACCTCGAGGAAAATCGACCCGTTGCGGTCATCGACCAGAGTCTCGCCGAGGCGACCTGGCCCGGTGAGAATCCGATCGGCAAGCGGTTCAAGGTGATGATCGAATCACCTGCGCTCGATCCTGTCTTGGAGATCGTCGGGGTCATGGAACACCCGAAGATTATCGACGGCCGGACTGTGCCGATGCCGATCGTCCTGCTGCCTTTCAGTGCCACTCACCGGGGCGAGATGACTCTCCTCGTTCGCGCCGAACGCGACGTCGCGTCGCTGGTCGACGAGATTCGTGGCGCTGTCCACCTCGCGGGAACCGGGCGTCCGGTGCATTCCGTGCAGCCGCTGGAAGCACTGGTTGCGAACGCGCGCGGAGACGCCCGTTTCATTCTCCTTCTGATGAGCAGCCTGGCCGGGGTTGCCGTGCTCTTGTCGGCGGCCGGCATCTACAGCGTGCTCGCCTACCTCGTGCGACAGCGCCAACACGAGACCGGCGTTCGCATGGCGCTCGGGGCGGCGCGTGGCGACATCCTCCGGCTCAATATCGGGACGGGAATGGTATTGGCCATCGGTGGGGTGCTCGTTGGCACCGCGGGAGCGCTGTTCCTGGCAGGCTGGCTCGAGAGTGTGCTGTTCGGTGTCGCACCACGCGACCCGGCTACGTTCGCGGGCGCGATCGTCGTCATTGCCGTGGTCGCCGGGATCGCTTCGTTAGTTCCCGCTCTGCGCGCCGCGCGCGTCGAGCCCGCCCTGGCGTTGCGCGACTGACCTCCGTCCGGGACTCATTCCTGGCGCAGTGCGCTGACCGGATCCAAGCGGGAAGCGCGCAGCGCCGGGAGGAAGCTCGCCAGCGCGGTCGACGCCAGGAGCACCAGGCCGACGACGAGCGCCGTCAGCGGGTTCACCTGGCCCAGGTTCTGAAGTACCGCGTTCAGTGTCCGCATGAGGACCAGGATGAACGGTGCACCAATGGCAACTCCGACAACGCCGAGCACGACGCCCTGCAGGGTGATCATCTTCACCACGTCGGCACCGCGCGCCCCAACAGCCACGCGTACGCCGATTTCCTGGCTGCGCTGGGCTACGTTGTAGGCGAGCACGCCGTACGTGCCGATCGCGGCAAGGAACAGCGCGAGATAGCCAAAGCCGGTGAGCAGCAGATTCATGAAGTCGATGCCAACGAACATCTGGTCGACGATCTCGTCGAGTGTTTGCATCTGTCCGATTCCGATCTGAGCGTGCACCTGCTGCAGCGCCTCTCGCAGTGGCGCGTCCACAACGTGTACATCGTCGCCGGTTCGCACAAGCATGAACACCATGCTGCCAATCTCCTGCGCCAACGGCACGAAAACGACGCTGTCGGACCCGGGCGAAGCCACGTCCGTTGAGATCAGCGACTGTCGTGTGTCGGCGATGATGCCGACGATCTCGCGGGTCTCGCCGCGGAAACTGATGCGTTCCCCGATCGGGTCACCTTCCGGCCAGAAGCGGCCCGCCAGCGTCTCGTTGACCACCGCGACAGGAGCGGCATCCTCGCGATCGCTGGGTTCGAAGTAGCGCCCGCGAACCAACGAGATGGAGAGACTACTCAGATACTCGGACGGCGTCGCCGCCCATAGCGCCCTCGGACTGGCCTCGTCTTCGGGGCGTTCGCGACCCACGATGGAGAACGCATCGGTTGTGGCAAAGACGTTCAGCGGCAACGCGCTGGCCGAGGTGACTTCGCGAACGCCGCTTACGGCCGCGGCGCGCGACTCCAGTTCTGCGACCATGTTGAGGCGCTCGGCATTGCTGTCCACCGGCAGCGACACCGCCATGGTGAGCAGGTTCGTGTCGTCGAAGCCCGGGTCTGCGTCGCGCACGCCGCGGAAGCCGTCGATCATCATGCTGGCGCCGGCCAACAGGACCATCGAAAGCGCGATTTCGGCGACCACCAGACCGCGCGAGAGCATCTTCTTGCGGACGTCGCCAGTGGCGCCACGGCCGCCGTCCTTGAGCGTTCCCGCAAGGTCGACTCGAAGCGCCTGAACGGCGGGAATGAGCCCGAAGAGCACCGCGGCGACCGCCGTTACGACGAGCGAGAAGACAAGCACGGCGCCGTCCAGGGCCGGAACGTAGGCCCTGGGCACGGTGCCCGCGAACTGCGTACCGATCGAGCGCACCGCGATCCACGCCAAGAAGAGACCCGCGCCCCCAGCCAGCACCGCGAGCATGAAGCTCTCGATCAGGAGCTGGCGGATGATGTGCCTCCGACCGGCTCCCAGCACAACACGCAGGGCAATCTCGCGACGGCGCGCCTGGCCCCGAGCCGATAGCAGGTTGGCGATGTTCACGCAGGCGATCAGGAGTACGAAGAACACGGCCCCCTGGATCAACGCGAACATCGATCGGCCCTGCTTGTTGGGGATCTCGTTGCGGTAGTTGTTCACGTCGAGGATGTAGCCGCGGTTCGACTCGGGGTGCTCCTCGACCAGGCCGCTCCAGATCGCCTGCATATCCTCCTTGGCCTGGTCCATGGTCACGCTGTCGCGCAACCGACCGAGCACGAAGACCGTGCGTTCGTCGCGGGTGACCGCATTGGGGTCCAGGGCCAGAGGCAACCAGATGTGAATTCCCGGCAGGAAGAACTCGAATTCATCCGGCAACACGCCGACGACCGTGTGTTGCTCGCCATTGACAATGACCTGCGCGCCAACTGGCTCGTCGAGATCGGGCAAGCGGGTCTCCAGCAGCGCCTCCGTGACGAGAACCACACGATGCTGGCCGAGAAACCCCTCCTCCGCTGCAAAGGCACGACCCTGGACGGGGTTGGCGCCGAGAATCTCGAAGAAGACGGGCGACACCCGCGCCGATGGGGCTGTCACCGGGCGGTCACCGATGCCTATGGTGGCTTGCCCCGGTTGAAAGCCCGCCAGGTCGCCAAATGAACGGTTACGTTCATCCAGGTCGCGGAAGTTGGCCGGAGAAGCGGTCAACGTCTGCGGCGCACCCGCCTCTCGCTCGCCCATCAGGACAATGCGCTCGGCCGCAGGATACGGCAACGGCCGGTAAAGAACAGCGTTGACCATCGAGAACACGGTGGTGTTCCCCGCCAGCGCGAGCGCCAGCGAGGCCGCCGCCACCAGATTGACCATCCAGTGACGTCGCAGTCCCCGGACACCGACGCGAATATCGTGACCCACAGTTGCCATTGCGACCTGCTCCCTTTCCCAAATAGTCGGGCCACGGCCGCCGCGGTTCAATGGCGACCACAAAACGAGGTTTAGGCTCGACTAATTTAGTCTTGCCTAAACCTAGCCGGGCAAACTGGCGGAGTCAACCGTTGCCCGAACGGAGCGGCATCGAGGAGATTCTACTCAGCCCCTTCAGACGCTCGTTCTTCCCACCAGAGGCGCAGGGGGCGCGCAGCCTGCTCGCTCTGCGTGTGACCCACGGCATCGATGAACTCGGTCACTGCCCGTGGACCAACCGTCTCCAGGAGCACTTCGACGAACGTCTGGCGGTCGGCCACGACGCTGGGCTCCCACTCGGCGTAGAACGGTCGGTGGATCACACCTTCCCTTCGTTCGCCCCGCTGGCGAACGAGACGGTCGAGGACCACCTCGAGGCTTTCGGCGTCAGTCCATGAGGCGCGATACAGCACGCGGCCGCCGCCGCCAATCACGTAGGCCATGTTCGGCAGGCGCCCGTAGGCGTGGTGCAGAGTCCCCTCAAGGGCGTCCACCAGCATCGGCCGCCGGAGGTTGTCACGCACCACCATGTCGCGAGCGTGCTCAAGCTTGTCTTCGATGGTTGTCACGTGCGCGTAGCGCTCGCCGGGGTGCGCCTCGCGCGTGTAAACGAATACGGACGAGACACCTTGGTCCGCGTACTTCGCCGCCATGGCCTCTAGAGCTGGCGCCGCCAGCCCGCAGTACGGTCATGTAATCGAACCAAACTCGATGACACACGGGCCGCTGCGCCAATAGCTCGACAGTCGCACCGGCTCGCCCGTGGCCGCATCAAGAACATCGCCATTCGGCGCGCGCTCTCCCACGGCCAGCGCGCGCGGAAACGCGAGGAAGTCGTGCATGTCCATATCGAGAGGAAAACTCTCGTAGTTGTAGGTCGACACTTGGGCTGCTCCGCGTAGGTAGATCCAGAGTTCGCTTCGCCCCGAGACTATCCGTTTCGCTGCCCTGTCGCTCCGAACGCCGCACCCACGCTTGACGATCGCGCCGAGCTTCTAGGCCTCCGGCGGCTCGCCGGCGCTAGTCTGGCGCGGGTCACGGCCAGCTTGGCGAAGTGCCTGGCGCAGAATGAACTCGACCTGTGCGTTGAGAGAACGCAGTTCGTCATCCGCCCAACGGCGGAGCTGCGCGTGAACCTCCGGGTCCAATCTGAAGAGAACTGCTTTGCGCTTGGCCATGAGCCGACTCGGTGGCGGGCCCCGACGTTCCGGAGCCCGCCCGATTCATTCGATCCGGGAAGCCCGGGTCAGTAGATGCTTCCAGCGTTGACGATCGGTTGGGTGTGAGAATCGCTCGTCAAGACGACGAGCAGGTTGCTGACCATCGCTGCCTTGCGTTCCTCGTCGAGTTCAACGATCGACTTCTTCGACAACTCGGCGAGTGCGTCCTCAACCATGCCGACGGCACCGTGCACGATCTTCTTGCGCGCCGCGATTACCGCATCGGCCTGTTGACGCTGCAGCATGGCGGAGGCGATCTCGGGCGAGTAGGCAAGGTGGCTGACGCGAGCTTCGATCACCTCGACGCCGGCCTTCTCGAGCCGGT
The DNA here is from genome assembly GCA_029263335.1 of Acidobacteriota bacterium. GTDB lineage: Bacteria > Acidobacteriota > UBA890 > UBA890 > WLXD01 > WLXD01. The sequence continues at coordinate 7,599 of JAJCXS010000196.1, forward strand.
CCTGAATCTCGACGGCGAGTTTTTCGGAAACCTCGTTGGTGTGCGACACCAGCGACATCTCGCCCTCCACGAAAACGTCGTAGGGGTAGTTCGTCGCCAGCGCGCGGCCCGCCGCCTCGCTCTGCACGTGCACGTAGTGTTTGAAGTCATCGACCATGAACACCGCTTCGGCGCTATCGACCACCTTCCACACCACGACCGCGGCAAACTCGATCGGGTTGCCTCGCTGGTCGTTGACCTTGAGCTTGCCGGTCTCGAAGTTGCGAACCCTGAGCGAGATCGCCTTCTTGGTGTAGAACGGATTGGCCCAGCGCAGGCCCGGATCGTGGACCGTGCCCACATAGCTGCCGAACAACTGCAGGACCTTGCCCTCGTTGGGCGCGATGGTGAAGAGGCCCAGGAACATGACCACATTGGCCACCCACACCAGCCCCACCAGGACGATGACCAATACCCAGCCTCTGCTGTCTCCGGCGCGAATCCCGGCAGTCACCGAGCGCGCGGTGGCGAAGAACAGGTAGCTGAGCGCCAGTTGCGTGGCAATGAGCGCGAACAGCACGCGCAGGCCGTTGGCTGCTTTGATCTCGATCTCGCGGATCATGTCGAAACTCCTTCAGGGCACGGGCCCATGGTCGCCAGGTGTCTCGCCTCTCCTATCCGGTTGA